>CAZXRQ010000024.1:0-27929 GCA_964642795.1 uncultured Oscillospiraceae bacterium
AGCGTGTGGTCATCACCAGAGTGGACACCGCATCCGAAGCACTTGCCGTCTCGCTGGCCGAGAAAGCCAAAGCTTATTGGACGAAAAGACGCCGCAAAAATGCTTGGTATTAGCATCAGCACTTTAGACGAGGCAAGAAGCTCCGGAACGATCTCCTATATTCAGTATGTGCCAAATGGCAGCGTCTACTTTACAGAAGTGGCACTGCAAGAGTACTTAGCTCGCTGCACTTGCCGGGCACACCCGAGCGAGAATATTCCAAACACATATCGTAAGCAGAGAATTCAAAAAAGATAAACCAATGCGATCAAGAAGCATAATCTGCCAGAATGTTTTGGCGGATTATGCTTCTTGAATATCACCGAACCCATGCAAGTCTGCGAAAGCAGTGTTTCGGACCAATTTGCACATTCGACCAATCAACTCAGCCATGGTAAATAAAAGGCAGCTGTATTAGCGGCACACTATTACATAGGAGGAACATATCAATGGCACGTCCAAAGAAAAGCATTCCAAAGTACGGAACCGTTGAGATGAACGGAACTGTATATTATCGTACCCGGATTGAAGACGCAGACGGCAAGCGCGTTGCACTATATGCGCTGACCGCACAAGAATTATTCGAGAAAGTCGAAGAAGCCAAGCGGCAGATAGAAGAAGCTGTTTTTCACAGAACCACTCCGACCGTAAAAGAATACTGTGAGAAATGGCTGGAAATGCAGTCGGCAAACATCAGATTCACAACGCTTACAGACTATCAATCCAAGGTGAAGAACTATATCATTAAACCACTGGGACATATGTATATGGCAGCCGTAACCTCTGATGATGTAAAACTTGCTATGGTGCCTGTATCAAAGAAGTCTGCATCCGTATACCGTTCTGTCCAAATGCTATTTAAGCTAATCTTCACTTCTGCCGTCGATAGCAAAATAATTGCTTCATCCCCATGTGAGAAACTTAGGTCAACGGGAGGCATTCCGCAAAAAGAACGTGAGGCCCTAACCGATGAGCAAGCAGCCAATCTTCTTGCGGCAATAAATGGACTGCCGCCGTATGGTTTCGTGATGATTGGCTTATACGCAGGTTTGCGACGTGAGGAAATTCTGGGATTGCAATGGGACTGCGTCTTTCTTGACGACAAAACACCTTATCTGTCAGTTCGCCGCGCTTGGCATTCTGAACACAATCGCCCAGTAATATCCACAGAACTCAAGACAGCAGCGGCCAAGAGGGACATACCCCTTCCTCCTCAGCTCACGAAGTGCTTGAGAGAGTTGAAGGCAGCATCCACGTCAGACTATGTAATTTCTAACAGTGATGGCGGTCCCCTTTCGTATACTCAATTCAAAAGAGTCTGGCAGTACATAGTCACTCGCTCGACCAAAGAGCGAACCTATGTGCGCTATGTCAACGGCCAGAAAATCTATCGCACCGTCAGTCCTGTTTTAGGAGAAAAAGCGGCTCACAATAACAAGGTTGTATACAGCCTTGATTTCCAAGTAACTCCGCATCAATTACGTCATACCTATATCACCAATCTCATATATGCTTCGGTCGATCCCAAAACCGTCCAGTACCTTGCAGGGCACGAAAACAGCAAAATAACAATGGACATTTATGCAAAAGTGAAATACAATAGACCTCAAGAGTTATCTGCAATAGTTAATAAAGCATTTGGTGGACAATGTGTGTCCTGAAAAGCTCCGAATTACTATGGGTTTAAGCACGGGTTAATTTCCGATGTCAATCGAAAAAACCCAGCAATATCAAGGCTTTCAGCGCGTGCAGCCCTAAGCAGTACGGTCTCAAAGCCGCACGTCGCGCACCGCAGTTTTCCAAGCGCTGATCACATACTACTGGTATTCAAAAGGAGCTGTTCATACGAACGGCTCCTTTATCGTTGCTTCCATTATTTAACGCCTATTCCCTTTTCACGCGCATATTGGAAAACGTACTGCTGGAATATGCCCGAGCTATCGCCCAAAGCGGTTATCGCCGCGTCAAGCTCGGACTTATTTGGCGCGGCGCCATCAAAAAACAATGCACTCATTGCGCGGCCTATCCATACGTCCACCGGGAAAGCATCGCTGTGATGCAGCGAAAACAGCAGCACACAGTCCGCTACCTTAGGGCCTACGCCGGGGAATTCCAGCAGCCGCTTCCTTGCATCGGCAGTGGACAGGCTGCCTACTGCGGCAAGATCATACCCGTCCGCTACCAGCGCAGCGCTGCGCTTGATGTAGGGCGCGCGGTAGCCCGCGCCGATCTCCACAAGCTGAGATTCCTCTAACGCAGCGATCGCGGCGGGGGAGGGGAAGGAAAAGCATTCGCACGGGCCGCTGAGCTTTTCACCTGCAAGCGCACAGAGCCTTTCAACTATGCCGCTTATGCGCTTGATGTTGTTGTTTGCGGAGATAATAAAGGATATAAGCGTTTCAAACGGCTCCTGGTTAAAAACGTGTATGCCGCCTGCGCATTCAAGGCAGCAGCATAGCTGAGGGTGTGATGAAAGCGCATTTTCTATCGCGACATAATCGCGCGAAAGGTCAAAATAGTCTCTCCACATGTCCGCGTCGGAGCCGGAAGCGCCGGATATCAGCAGCGTGTCGCCGTGCTGCGATGCGGTGACCGCGCGGCCCCGCACTACGCCGGAAAACGAAGCGCCGTTTGGCCGCCAGCGGAAGGATTGTCCGCAGGCGCAGCTCCGTGCGAGGTTAAGCCCGGGGGCGTAAAGCTCGATAACGTCGGACATCGTTCCTCCAATACAATATAAGCCCGCTCATATGAACGGGCTCATGATAACACAGTGAATGTTTCAGTTTGCGGCGGCCTCGGTCTCGTAAACGCTGACCTGCTTGCGCCCCAAATGCTTGGTCTCGAAGCGGACTACGCCGTTCACCTTGGCAAACAGAGTGTCGTCCTTTCCCTTGCCGACGTTGGTGCCGGGATGGAAATGGGTACCGCGCTGCCTGACCAGAATGTTGCCCGCAAGCACAAACTGACCGTCCGCACGCTTGGGCCCAAGACGCTTGGATTCGCTGTCGCGGCCGTTACGGGAGCTGCCGACGCCCTTCTTGTGCGCAAACAGCTGCAGATTGATCTTCATCATCGTGTTACACCTCCCTTTCAACTATGCTGATGTAATCACCGTAGGTATCGGCTATGGAGCTTAGCCCCAAAGCCATGGTATCTAAAATGAGTTGCGCATTTTTCAGCGCATCGCCCCGGGTGTTCGCGGGGAGCATGCAGTACATGCTGCCTTCGTCCACGTCCAGCGCGGGGGAGAGTCCAACAAGCTCCTGCAGGCCCAATACGGCGGTCTGTGTAAGCGCGGATATCGCGCTGCAGACTATATCGGAGCCCTCATCGGCGTACCCGGTATGACCGGATACCTCAAAGCCGACAATGCGTTTATGCGAAAACAGAAGCTCTACCGTAGTCATATCAGCCTATGCTTATGATCTTGACCTTGGTATACGGCTGACGATGGCCTTGCTTCTTGCGTATATTCTTTTTGGGCTTATACTTGAAGACTATGACCTTGTCGCCCTTGCCATGCTCCAGCACTTCGGCCTTAGCGGAAACGCCCTTTACCAGGGGAGTTCCGACCTTGACCTTGTCGCCGCCGAGCATCAGTACATCGAAAGCGACTTCAGTACCAACTTCGGCGTCCAGCTTTTCGACGAGCACTTCGTCTCCGGCTTCTACCTTGTACTGCTTGCCTCCGGTACGGATAATAGCGTACATGTCCTGCAACCTCCTATTATCAATCTCGCCCGTGATCGGCGGGGGCAGAGCCCACGCTTAAAAAGCCGGCACGGAGCGGCACACCAAAGCATTTTAGCATACCGTCCGCTGCATGTCAACAGCGGCAGCCCTGCTGAGACGCACTTTTTTGTAAGTATGAGAACCGCGTGTGTGCAGCGGTCATATCAATCCCGCTTTGCACAGGCGTCTTCTTAGATAAAAGGAAAGCGTAGCGGCCGCGGCGAGCTTCAGCGCATCCAACACCAAAAACGGCAGCACGCATACTGCGAGCGAGGCGAAAAGCGAGCTTTCGGTGGAAAACGCATACCACGCCGTGCCGAACGCATAGCATAGCAGCATTCCAGCGGCCATGCCAGCAGGATATATCCAAAACGAGGCGGGGCGCGCGTCGATTATCAGCCCGGCTACGAGCGCGCAGGGGATATAGCCTGCGATAAAACCGCCCGTCGGGCCAAGCAGCTGTCCCGCGCCGCCGCTAAAGCCGGAGAAAACCGGCAGACCTATCGCCCCCATAACCACATACAGCGCCACGGCGAGCGTGCCGCGCTTAGATCCGGCTACGGAAGCCGCGGTAAGTATTATAAACGTACCCAGCGTTATGGGTACGGCGCCGATAGGTATCGCCCAGGGCGCCGCCACACATATGGCTGCGGCGAGAAGAGCTGTGATCGTCAGGTTTTTTGTTTGTATTTTCATACCCGCTCAGCATATATCAATTTGCCGGCGAATGCAACTCAACAATCCGGCGCGGATATGCTATACTACATGTATGCTTTACGAATTGGTAGAAAAATACGCATCGCTTTCCATAATAGGCATGTGTAAAAACGCCGGCAAGACCACCGTGCTGAATCGCCTTATTGCGGAGGCGGCGGGGCGGCGGCGTCTTGCGCTTACCAGCATAGGACGCGACGGCGAGAGCGTGGACGTGGTAACGCATACGCACAAGCCGGGCATATATGTGCTGGACGGCACGCTGGTGGCCACCGCCGCCGAGTTGATACGCGCATGCAACATCACCCGGGAAATAGTGGGGACCTTGGGAATAAATACCCCGCTGGGCGAGGTAGTGATAATGCGCGCCATGAGCGACGGGGACGTGCAGCTGGCCGGACCCTCCATGACGGCGCAGCTTACGCGCCTGAGCCGTGAGTTTTCGGTGTTGGGCGCGGATATGGTGCTTATAGACGGCGCGATAAGCCGTAAGACGCTGTGCGCGCCGGCGGTCAGCGAGGCGACTGTGCTGTGTACCGGCGCTTCCTATAATAAAAGCATATCGGTCGTGGTGGAGGATACCGCGTTTGCAGCGGCGCTGCTGACGCTGCCGGTACGTCCGGTATGGAGCGGCATAACGGAGGGCGGCGCAAAGCTTATGCTCATGGATGCAGCTGGCAATGTGCGCGCTGCGGCGGATACGCTTTCGGATACGCTAAAGGACAAGGCAAACGAGGATGTTACAGATATATTTGTAAACGGCGCGCTTACGGACGCAATGCTTACCCCGGCGCTGATGGGCGGCGCAAGGCTTGCGGACGTGAGCTTTACCGTGCAGGATGGGAGCAAGCTGCTGATGAGCCGGGGCACATATGAAAAGCTTTTGGTGCGCGGGGCAAGACTGTGCGTGCTGCGGAGCACGGAGCTTGCGGCTATAAGCATAAACCCGGTGTCCGCCTATGGCTTCGACTTCGATGCGGACGAGCTGCTTACGCGTATGCGTGCGGCTGTGGATGTGCCGGTGCTGAATGTGGGGAGGGGATTTGCATGATAACGATAGGGGCAGGCCAGCTTGAGAGCGTGGGTTACAGGTATATATTGGAGCTGCTGGAGCCCGTTTCGCCATACGGAGAGCTAAAAAAGCGCAGTATAGCGTTTGCTCCGCCGGTACTCCAAAATGAGCTTATGACGGAGCTTAAAAACGTGGAGCTGCTGCGCGATGCGTTGGGCGACGCGGCGTTTTGCGAGGATCGGGATGCGCTCGTACGCCTGTTTATGCAGCTGAAGGATCTGCACCGCACCGTGAAGCGTTGCCGGGACGCCGCGCTGGACGAGGTGGAGCTGTTTGAGATAAAGCGTTTTTTGCTGCAGCTGCAGCTCATAGCGCCCGCCGGCAACGATATTTCTCGGCGCGCAGGGCTTATAGGCATATGGCTTGATAAGCTAACGCCCGCGCTGGATGTGCTGGATGAGGGCGGCATGAGGGGCGCGACCTTCTTCATACCGGATAATCACACACCGGAGCTTTCGCGCATTAGGAAGGCTAAGCGCGAGGCGGAGCAGCGCCTGCGCGTATGCGAGGATGCGTCGCAGCGCGAGAAGCTGAACGCAGTGCGGGTGGCGCTTGCCGCTGAGGAGGATGCGCAGGAGAACGCTATCCGCGCCGAGCTTTCTGCCGAGCTGCGCCCGTATGCTGACGCCATGCTCGAAAACATGGAGACCATAGGCGCGCTGGATCTTTTGATATGCAAGGCGCAGCTCGCGCTGCGGGGCGGCGTGCTGCCAGAGCTGGGCGCGCGGGATATGCGCTTTGACGCTATGCACAATCCCCGCATCGAGGATGCGCTGCAAAGGACGGGGCGCGAGTTTACGCCAATATCCATAGAGCTGGGCGCGGGCTCGTGCGTGATAACCGGCGCGAACATGGGCGGCAAATCTGTGGCGCTCAAAACGCTTGCGTTAAACGTGCTGCTGGCCCATGCCGGCATACTGCCGTTTGCGGAATATGCGCGGCTGCCGCTGCTTGACGGGCTGCATATAGTCAGCGAGGATCTGGAAAATGTGGACAGGGGGCTTTCCAGCTTCGGCGCGGAGATAGTGCGCTTCAACGAGGTCAACGCGCAGCTTTCGGAGGGGCTTCATATGCTGCTGCTGGACGAATTTGCCCGCGGCACAAACCCGGACGAGGGCGCTGCCATCGTGCGCGGCGTTACCCGGCATCTCAACGGCCTCGCGCACATAAGCGTGCTGACTACGCATTACGACGGAGTGGCGGCGTACGCGGGACGGCATTATCAGGTGATGGGGCTTACCGGAATGGATGTCGCGGCGGTAAAGGCGCGCATTGCCGCCGGCGAAAACGGAGTGGCAGCTATATCCGCGTGTATGGATTACGGCCTGTTCGAGGTGAAAAACGGGGAGACGGACTGCCCCAAGGACGCCTTGAATATATGCCGGCTGCTTGCGCTGGACGAAGGGATAATGCAGCTTATAGAGGAGCAGCTATAACCTGCGGAATATATCCAAAAAGGACATCCAAAATTCACAAAATATTATTGACATTAGTTTTATAGAATGAGTATAATTATAACATAAAAGAATACTGTGAATAGAGGCGCGAACGGCAAGGTACGCTGCGGATGTCCAAGGGGTGGGGCCCGAAGCCGCAGCATAATGTGTCGGTCGCCGAAAGCGGAGCGTGCCCTCACAGCCTCCGACTTGGGCGTGCTGCTCAGTGCAGCACGACTGTCATCCGCCAGGATGAAGAGCTATTGACCTCGGATTTATTTATCCGTATGTCAATAGTTTTTTTGTTCTTAACGCTGAAGGATGGTGCGCTATCACACGGCAAAATGCTTGTGTTGATCTGCGCACCTTTTGCTTTTTTGAAACCCTGTGATCAAATCAATCTATTTTAGGAGGCGGAAAAAATGGCTAATCTCAAATCCACTATCAGACTCAGAATGAGCGCGCATGACGCGCACTACGGCGGAAATCTTGTGGACGGCGCGAGGATGCTCGGGCTGTTCGGCGATGTGGCAACGGAGCTGCTCATACTCAACGATGGCGACGAAGGCCTGTTCAAAGCATACGACATGGTGGAGTTCATGGCGCCCGTGTTTGCCGGCGACTATATCGAAGCAACCGGCGAACTCGTGCAATGCGGCAATACCTCCCGCAAAATGACCTTCGAGGCTCGCAAGGTGATAGCGCCGCGCCCCGACCTCAACGATTCCGCCTGCGACGTGCTGGCGGAGCCCATAGTGGTATGCCGCGCCAGCGGTACCTGTGTGGTACCCAAGGATAAACAGCGCTTCAACAACTGAGCGGTCATAGTACGAAAGGAGCACACATGGAAAAGCTTATCATCACGGCCGCCATCTGTGGCGCCGAGGTAACCAAGGAGCAGAACCCCAATGTACCGTATACCGTAGAGGAGATAGTGCGCGAGTCCAAGGCCGCATATGATGCGGGCGCGGCGATAGTGCATCTGCATGTGCGTGAGGACGACGGCACGCCCACCCAGGGCAGGGAGCGTTTCCGCGCCTGCATCGATGCGATAAAGGCCGCCATACCGGAAATAATACTTATACCCTCCACAGGCGGTGCTACCGGCATGACCCCGGAGGAGCGGCTGCAGCCTACCGAGCTGTTTCCCGAAATGGCTACCCTGGACTGCGGCACCTGCAACTTTGGCGACGAGGTGTTTGAAAACACCATGCCCACCATGCGCGCGTTCGGCAAGCGTATGCTGGAAAACAACATCAAGCCCGAGTACGAGTGCTTTGAGATGGGCCATCTCGATACCATACTCACCATGGCCAAAAAAGGTCAGGTGCCCGGCGATCCTATGCAGTTCAACTTCGTGCTGGGCGTGCCGGGCTGTACCCCCGCTACGGGAGAAAACCTTGCTTGGCTGGTAAAGAGCATCCCCGCAGGTTCAACATGGACGGCTACAGGCATAGGCCGCCACGAGTTCACACTGGCTATGTCCGCCATACCCATGGGCGGCAACATCCGCGTAGGCTTCGAGGACAACCTCTATCTGTCCCGCGGCGTGCTTGCAAAGAGCAACGGCGAGCTGGTGGAAAAGATCGTGCGCATGTCCCGCGAGATAGGCCGCGAGATAGCAAGCTGCGAAGAGGCGCGCAGGATACTCTCCCTTGCGCCGCTTAAATAAACGACATAGACGTTAGTTAACATACAAAACAAAAAATATTAGGAGGAATCACACTATGGCAATCAAAGGCAACAAATACGGAACCCATCGCGTTATCGAGCCCCAGGGCGTACTTACTCAGGCTGCATACAAGATAGACAACGATATGTCCAAGCGCTATTCCAACGAGATAATCTGCGACGTTATCTCCCTTAACATCGACTCCGCATCCTTCACCCAAATCGAAGAGGTCTGCTGCGGCGACGAGGAGAAGATCGGCCTGATGATCCGCGGCATCGTAGAAGAACGCGGCAAGCAGCAGAACCCCGTTACCGGCAGCGGCGGCATGTTCATAGGCACCGTGGCCTACATCGGCGATGATCTCAAGGATCGCGACCTCAAGGTGGGCGATAAGATCGCATCGCTGGTATCCCTGTCCCTTACCCCGCTGCGCATCGACAAGATCAAGGCCATCCATAAGGCCATCGACCGCGTGGATATAGTAGGTCAGGCCGTGCTGTTCGAAAGCGGCATATATGCAAAGTTGCCCGACGATATGCCGGAAAACCTGGCGCTGGCGGCGCTGGATGTTGCGGGCGCTCCCGCGCAGGCTCGCAAGCTGCCAAAAACCGGAGACTCTGTGCTGATACTCGGCGCAAACGGCAAGTCCGGCGTGCTGTGCGGCTACGAGGCCATGAAGGCCGTTGGCCCCACCGGCAACGTGGTAGGCGTTGTGCGCAATCCCAAGCAGGTGCCGGCGCTGATGGAGCTGGGCGTATACAACAAGGTCGTGGTTGCAAGCGCAACTGAGCCCGTAGCAGTGCTGGATGCTGCGCTCGCTGCCAACGACGGCAAGGAATACGATATCTCCATATGCTGCGTCAACATCGAAAGCTGCGAGATGAGCGCTATACTGCCCGTACGTGACGACGGCATCGTGTATTTCTTCTCCATGGCCACCAGCTTCACCAAGGCTGCGCTGGGCGCAGAGGGCGTAGGCAAGGACGTCACTATGATAGTCGGCAACGGCTACACCAAGAACCACGCCGATATAACCCTAAACGTGCTGCGCGAGAGCCCGAAGCTGCGCAAGCTGTTCGAAGAGAAATACGTCTGATAGGAACGATACTGTATCTGCGGCGGCGTCAAAAGCGCCCCGCAGATAATTTGCTCACGGCAACAAACATGATTTCAGGAGGATATAAAAATGAATAAAAGCAGAGCATACGGCCTTTTTACCGATATCCCGGACGCACAGTGGAACGATTGGCACTGGCAGGTTGAAAACCGTATAGAGACGCTGGAGGATCTTAAAAAATACATCAAGCTTACCCCCGAGGAGGAGGAAGGCGTAAAGCAGTGCTTAGGCAAGCTGCGCATGGCTATCACTCCATATTATCTTTCCCTCATCAACCCGGACGATCCGCATGATCCCGTACGCAAGCAGTGCATTCCTACCGCAAAGGAGCTGTATATCGCGCCCGAGGACGACGCCGATCCGCTGCATGAGGATACCGACTCCCCGGTCAAGGGCCTTACCCATAGGTATCCCGACCGCGTGCTGTTCCTTATCACCGACCAGTGCTCGATGTACTGCCGCCACTGCACCCGCAGGCGCTTCGCCGGCCAAAACGACTGTGCCGTACCCAAGTCCCAGATAGACGCCTGCATAGAATATGTGCGCAACCACCCGGAGGTGCGCGACGTTTTGCTTTCCGGCGGCGACTGCCTTATGGTAAGCGACGAGATGCTGGAGTACATAATCAGCACCCTGCGCCAGATACCTCATGTGGAAATAGTGCGCCTTGGCTCCCGTACCCCTGTGGTAATGCCGCAGAGGATCACGCCGCAGCTGTGCAACATGTTTAAAAAGTACCATCCCATTTGGCTCAATACGCACTTCAACCACCCCAACGAGATCACCGAGGAGGCCGCCGCGGCCTGCGCAATGCTCGCAGACGCCGGCATCCCGCTGGGCAACCAGAGCGTACTGCTCGCCGGCGTGAACGACTGCGTACATATAATGAAAAAGCTGGTAAACGAGCTTGTACGTATCAGGGTGCGCCCGTATTACATCTATGTTTGCGACCTGTCGCAGGGGCTAACGCACTTCCGCACGCCGGTATCCAAGGGCATAGAGATAATCGAAGGCCTGCGCGGCCATACCAGCGGCTTCTGTATCCCGACCTTCGTCGTAGACGCACCGGGCGGCGGCGGCAAGACCCCCGTTATGCCCCAGTACGTTATCAGCCAGACCCCGCGCAAGGTCATACTGCGCAACTTCGAGGGCGTTATCACCACCTATACCGAGCCTGAGGAGTATCACGAGGACTGCCATTGCCCGATCTGCGAGGCAAAGCGCGCCGGCAAGCCTGTGCCGCCGCTGGTGGGCGTAGCGGGATTGGAGCAGGGCCAGGCCGTGTCCATGGAGCCCAAGGATCTGCTCAGAGCCAAGAGGGGCCATCACGAATAATCAACGCATTGCTGACGGGCGGCGCGTTTCACTCGCGCCGCCCGGCCTCAAAACACAGTTGAGGGAGGGATAAAACTCAAATGCAGAGCAAACTAAATCTAAATACAGCGCTTGTGGAAAAGGCCCGCGCGTCGGCAAAGAGCGTCGCAGCGGAGACCCAAAAGTACATAGACGTCAACACCACCGTTACGGTGGAGCGCGCTGTGTGCCGTCTGCTGGGAATCGACGGCATAAACGACGTCGAGGTGCCGCTTCCAAATATAGTAGTGGATCATCTGCTGGAAAAGGGTGTGCTGGCCGGAGGTGCCGCATACTATATCGGCAACGCCATGGCCGCCACAGGCAAGACCCCGCAGCAGATAGCCGAAGCGATATCCGAAGGTTCGCTGGATCTTACACAGCTTCCGTCGCATGACGAAAGCGCCATCCGCGCCGCCATCATGCCGGTGGCGGAGGAGTATTGCGCCCGCATACGCAAAAACGTAGGCAAGCGCAACAGTTATCTTGACGAATTTGGCGATAAACAGGGGCCGTACCTCTACGTAATAGTTGCCACGGGCAATATATTCGAGGATATCACCCAGGCGAAGGCCGCGGCCAAGCAGGGCGCGGATATTATCGCCGTTATACGTACCACCGGCCAGAGCCTGTTGGACTATGTGCCGTACGGCGCTACCACGGAAGGCTTTGGCGGCACCTATGCCACACAGGAGAACTTCCGGCTGATGCGCGCCGCGCTGGACGAGGTGGGCGAGCAGGAAAAACGCTACATACGCCTGTGCAATTACTGCAGCGGCCTGTGTATGCCGGAGATCGCCGCAATGGGCGCATTGGAACGGCTGGACGTTATGCTCAACGACGCGCTTTACGGCATACTGTTCCGCGATATCAACATGCAGCGCACCATAGTGGATCAGTACTTCTCCCGCGTTATCAACTCCTACGCGGGCGTGATAATCAACACCGGCGAGGATAACTACCTTACCACGGCGGATGCTGTGGAGGAGGCGCATACGGTGCTTGCAAGCCAGTTCCTCAACGAGCAGTTTGCGCTGTGCGCGGGGCTGCCGGAAGAGCAGATGGGTCTGGGCCATGCGTTCGAGATTTCGCCGGACGTAGAAAACGGCTTCCTCTACGAGCTGGCGCAGGCGCAGATGGCGCGCGAGATATTCCCGCGTGCGCCGCTAAAATACATGCCGCCCACAAAGTTTATGACGGGCAACATATTCCGCGGCCATGTGCAGGATGCGCTTTTCAATATGGTGACCATAATGACGGGGCAGAAGCTGCACCTTCTCGGTATGCTTACGGAGGCAATACATACCCCGTTTATGAGCGACCGCGCGCTTTCAATAGAAAATGCGCAGTACATATTCCGCACCATGAAGGATTTTGGCAACGAGCTCACATTCAAGGAGGGCGGCATAATCGAGACCCGCGCCGCAGAGGTGTTGGACAAGGCTACCGACCTGCTGGGCGAAATAGAGAAGCTGGGCCTGTTCGGCACGCTGGAGCGCGGCATATTTGCTGATATCAAGCGTATGCGCGACGGTGGAAAGGGCTTAAACGGCGTTGTGCAGAAGGACAGCGTCTACTTCAATCCCTTTATCGAGCTGATGAAAGGGGGCAAGGCACAATGAGCAGCGGACTGTACGACGTTTCCGAAAAGAATTTCGATAAGAATCTCGATCTTACAAAGCTGCGCGCCTATGGCGATACCATGAACGACGGCAAGGTGCAGATGTCCTTCACGCTGCCCGTGGCCAATGACGACAAGGGGCAGGAGGCCGCACGGCAGCTTGCAAAGAAGATGGGTATACAGGAGCCAAACGTGGCGCACGCGCAAAGCTTGGATAAGGAGTTCACATTCTATGTGGTGTTCGGCGCCTGCCAGCATACCGTGGACTATACTGATATCCATGTGCAGGCGGTGGAGACCGACGTTATGGATATGCACACCTGCGACGATTTCATCAGAGAGCACTTTGGCCGCAAGATAATAATGGTAGGCGCCTCCACCGGGACCGACGCGCATACCGTGGGAATCGACGCGGTCATGAACCGCAAGGGATTTGCGGGCCACTACGGATTGGAGCGCTTCGATATGGTAGAGGCGTACAACCTTGGCGCTCAGGTCACCAACGAGGAATTCCTTAAAAAGGCTGAGGAGCTTCATGCGGACGTGCTGCTGGTCAGCCAGACGGTCACGCAGAAGGACGTGCACATACAAAACCTCACCGAGCTTGTGGAGCTTATGGAGGCCGAGGGCGTGCGCGATAAGTACATACTCTGCTGCGGCGGCGCACGCATAACTCACGAGCTTGCCAAGGAGCTGGGCTACGACGCGGGCTTCGGGCCGCACAAGTATGCGGAGGATATAGCGTCATTTGCCATTCAGGAAATGGTTGCAAGAGGAATGAAATAAACTTGGAAACGCTGCTTATTGAAAAGCACGGCCATATAACCGTGCTCAAGCTGAACCGTCCGCAGGCCTATAATGCGCTTAACACCGCCATGCTGCGCGAGTTGAGTGAGGTTGCGGACGAGTTCAGCTGTGATAAGGACATTCGTGTGCTTATCATAACAGGCGTGGGCAAGGCGTTCGCCGCAGGCGCGGACATCAAGGAAATGGAGCTGCTCTCCAAAGACGAGGGCAGCGCCTTTGCGGACGCCGGGCACCTTGCTTTTCGAAAAATCGACGATCTGTACATGCCGGTTATGGCGGCTATAAACGGCTATGCCCTGGGCGGAGGCTTGGAGCTTGCGCTGTGCTGTGATATACGATTTGCCGCGCGCAGCGCCCGCTTTGGTCAGCCCGAAACCTCTTTGGGAATAATCCCCGGTTTCGGAGGTACTCAGAGATTACCGCGGGTGATAGGCACGTCGCCGTCGCTGCTGCTTGCATATACTGCAAAGCAGATCGATTCCGCAGAGGCAAAGCGCCTGCGTATAGTCAACGATGTATTCGATGACGATAAGCTGATGGAAGCGGCGTTTGAGACCGCCGAGCAGATAGCGAAAAACGCTCCGCGCGCCGTGCACATGTGCAAGCTGAGCATGAGCCGCAGGTTCGACCGCTTTTTGGACGAGGATCTGCACTACGAGGCGCAGTCGTTCGGAGACTGCTTCGACACGCAGGATCAGCGCATGGCGATGCGGGCATTTTTGGAAAAACGGCCGCACGACGAGTTTAAGGGGGAATAGCAGGTGCATATTTTCGTATTGGGCGCGGGGCGCATGGGTCTGGATATAGCGCAGGCCTTTGCTGCTGCCGGGCATAGCGTTACAGTACGCGACATATCGCAGCAGATAACCGACGCTGCGAAGGCCCGTATGCTGGAGGGCCTTGCCAAGCGCGTATCAAAGGGCAAGCTCACGCAGAGCGAGATGGACGCTGTAACCGGCGCGATAGCCTTTACTACGGAGCTTTCGCATGCCGCAGACGCACAGCTCGTGCTGGAGGCGATAATCGAAAACGCGGAGCTCAAGCGCGAGGCGTTTAAAGAACTGGACGGCATTTGTCCGCCGGAAACGGTGTTTGCTACAAATACCTCCAGCATATCCATTACCCTTATAGCGGCCGCTACAAAGCGGGCGGACAGGTTTATTGGCATGCACTTTTTTAACCCAGCCACGGTCATGAAGCTGGTGGAGGTGATACGCGGCGCGCACACGTCGGATGCGACCGTATCCGAAATAAAGGCGCTGGCCGGGCAGATAGGCAAGACCGCCGTGGAGGTGCAGGAAAGCCCCGGCTTTGTGGTGAACCGCCTGCTTATACCCATGCTTAACGAAGCCGTATGCGTATACGCAGAGGGAGTGGCGAGCGCAGAGGATATAGACGCCGCGATGAAGCTGGGCTGCAACCATCCGGTGGGGCCGCTGGCGCTTGCAGATATGATAGGGCTGGACGTGGTGCTTGCCATAATGGATACGCTGTATGACGAGCTGCACGATGATAAATACCGCGCAAACGCGCTGCTGCGCAAGATGGTGCGCGCGGGCCTGCTGGGGAAAAAGAGCGGGCGTGGATTCTATAGCTATTAAGCAAACCAAGTCTGAGGAGACTTTTATCAAACCTCATAAGTATCAGAATTAAGGAGGAACGTATGGACTTCACACTTTCCAAGCAGCATCTCCTGCTGCGCAGTATGTACCGCGAGTTCGCGGAAAACGAGGTGAAGCCGCTTGCCGAGGAGCTGGACGAGGAAGAACGCTTCCCGACGGAGACCGTCAAGAAGATGGCGAAGCTGGGCTTCATGGGAATACCCTTCCCCAAGCAGTACGGCGGTGCGGGCGCGGACATACTGGCCTATGCGATGGCGGTAGAGGAGCTTTCCAAGGTCTGCGGCACAACGGGCGTTGTAGTATCGGCACATACCTCGCTGTGCTGTGCCCCGATATTTGAAAACGGCACCGAGGAGCAGAAAATGAAATATCTGCCCAAGCTGTGCAGCGGCGAATGGCTGGGTGCATTCGGCCTTACTGAGCCTGGCGCAGGCACTGACGCCTCAGGCCAGCAGACCCGCGCGGTGAAGGATGGCGACCACTATGTGCTTAACGGCACCAAGGTATTCATAACCAACGCGGGCTATGCGCATGTGTACATCATATTCGCCATGACCGACAAAGCGGCGGGCAACCACGGCATTTCCGCGTTTATCGTGGAATCCGACTTCCCGGGCTTCTCCGTAGGCAAAAAGGAGAAGAAGATGGGCATACGCGGCAGCGCGACATGTGAGCTTATAATGGAAAATTGCATAGTACCGGCGGAAAACCTGCTGGGCGCAGAGGGCAAGGGCTTCGGCATCGCCATGAAGACGCTGGACGGCGGCCGCATAGGTATAGCCAGTCAGGCTTTGGGCATTGGCGAGGGAGCTATTGACGAGACCGTCAAATATGTTCAGGAGCGTAAACAGTTCAACAGGCGGCTGTCCCAGTTCCAGAATACGCAGTTCCAGCTTGCCGATATGCATACCCGCATGGAGGCGGCGCGGCTTTTGGTGTACTCTGCCGCGATGAAGAAGCAGGCGTATGTTGAAGCGTCGCTCGCTGGCAAAAAGGGCGAAAGCTACTCCAAGGAGGCCGCGATGGCCAAGCTGTTTGCGGCAGAGGCGGCAAGCGACGTTACGCGCCGTGCTGTGCAGCTTTACGGCGGCTACGGCTATACCCGCGAGTATCCCGTGGAGCGCATGATGCGCGACGCTAAGATAACCGAGATATACGAGGGCACCAGCGAGGTGCAGCGCATGGTCATAGCAAGTGCGCTCAACGTAAAGTGAGGGGGATCGTGACATGAAGATAATCGTTAGCGTAAAACAGGTGCCCGATACGTCGGGAAAGGTCGCCGTCAACCCGGACGGTACGCTGGATCGCGCCTCCATGCCGGTAATAACCAACCCGGACGATAAAAACGCCGTAGAGGCCGCGCTGAAGATCAAGGATGAAACCGGCTGCAAGGTGATAGTGGTCACGATGGGGCCGCCTCCCGCCGAGGGGATGCTGCGTGAGCTGATGGCGATGGGCGCGGACGAGGGCGTGCTTGTATCCGCGCGCGAATTCGGCGGCTCGGACACGTTTGCCACCAGCCAGATACTCGCAGCAGCGATAAATAAAATAGGCATAGAGGAGGGCGACATCGTGTTCTGCGGCCGTCAGGCGATAGACGGAGATACCGCGCAGGTTGGCCCGCAGATAGCAGAAAAGCTGGGCATCCCGCAGATTTCCTACGCCGCGGACATCGAAGTGGACGGCAATAAGGTTACCTGCAAGCGTATGCTGGAGGATGGCTATATGATGATCTCCATGCAGACGCCTTGCCTCATCACCTGCATAAAGGAGCTGAACGTGCCGCGCTATATGAGCGTACCGGGTATAATGGGCTGCTATGATAAGCCCATGAGCGTGTTCGACTTCAACACGCTTAAGGACGACCCGCTCATAGAGCTGGACACCATAGGCCTGAAGGGTTCGCCTACCAACATATTCAAGTCCTTCACGCCGCCGCAGAAGGGTGTGGGCGTGATGCTGGAGGGCGCGGATAAGGGCGCCTGTGAGGATCTTGCCAACCGCCTTGCGGAAAAGCACATCATCTGAGCGAAGGGAGGAAGAGAGAATGTCTGATTTTAAAAACACCGATCTTGCTGCTTTCAAGGATATATGGGTTTTCTGCGAGCAGCGCAAGGGCAAGCTCATGCCCACCGATTTCGAGCTGATAAGCGAGGGCCGTAAGCTGGCGGACGAGCGTGGCGTGAAGCTGTGCGGGCTGCTGCTTGGGCACAACGTTGAGGGCCTTGCAAAGGAGCTGGGCGGCTACGGCGCGGACAGGGTGATAGTATGCGATAACCTCCTGCTTGCCGACTATACCACCGATGCTTACGCCAAGGTAATATGCGACGTGGTCATGGAGCTCAAGCCCGAGGTGCTGCTGTTTGGCGCCACCAACATAGGCCGCGATCTCGCGCCGCGCTGTGCTGCAAGGCTGCATACCGGTCTGTGCGCGGACTGCACGCATTTGGATATAGACGTTAAGGAATATGTCGAGTTTCTTAAAAAGAGCTCCACGCTGGATCTTGAAAAGCAGAAGTTCGACTACGACGACCGCAACCTCAAGATGACCAGACCGGCGTTTGGCGGCCACCTTATGGCTACCATAATCTGCCCGCGCTTCCGTCCCTGCATGGCGACGGTGCGCCCGGGAGTTATGAAGCGCGCGCCTTTCGACGCGGCCAAGGCCGAAGCCTGCGAAATAGTTAAGCCTGCGTTCGATCTGAACGACGCGGACTGCCACACCAAGGTGCTGGAGGTCGTAAAGGAAGCAAAGAAGCTGGTCGATCTTACCGGCGCGGACGTAATAGTATCCGTGGGCCGCGGCATAAGCAAGGACGTCGAGAAGGGCATAGCCATAGCTCAGGAGCTTGCGGATGTGCTGGGCGGCGTGCTGGGCTCCTCCCGTGCGGTGGTGGATGCTGGCTGGCTGAGCGCTGACCATCAGGTAGGGCAGACCGGCAAGACGGTACGGCCCAGAATATATATAGCACTGGGCATATCCGGCGCCATACAGCATAAGGCCGGCATGTCCGATTCCGAGTGCATAATCGCCGTAAACACCAACGAGACCGCACCGATTTTCGAGGTGGCGGACTACGGTATAGTGGGCGATCTTTTCAAGGTTGTGCCTATGATGACGGAGGAATTCCGGCAGATCAAGGCCGAAAAGTGAAACCGCTGTTAATTTGACGGCCGCCCCCGCACAAAACGTTGCGGGGGCGGTTTTTATGTGGTAGAATTCGCGGTATGCAAATTAGTGAAAAGGGGAAGGACATGCAGCACATATTCACCGGCTTTACGCCGGATACATATATGTTTTTGATGGAGATAGGCTTCAATAACGAAAAAAGCTTCTATTATGCCAACAAGGAGCGCTATTATGCCTCGGTAAAGCAGCCGCTGGAGCGCCTTGCGATGGAGCTGGAGCCGGTGATGCGGGATATAGACCCGGAATTTAACCTGAGGCCGACCAGCGTGATAAGCCGTATCTATCGCGACACGCGCTATACCAAGAATAAGCTGCCCTATCGCGACCATGCGTGGCTGGGGTATAAATATGAAGGGAATCGTGTAAGCGAGAGCTTTTCGATGTATTTTGAAATAGATACGCAGGGCTATGGCTACGGCATGGGGATGTACGGCGGCAACCCGGAGCTAATGGGTGCGCTGAGGTCGCGCGCATATGCCGATTCTCAGGGCTTTCTGGCGCTCGCGGAAGCGCCCGCACTGTCCCGCTACCGCGTGGAGGGAGACGCCTATAAGCGCGACCATATGCCGGATGCGCAGGAAGCGCTCAAACCGTATCTAAACCGCAAGGGGCTTAGCTGGTGCTTCTATTCTAACGAGCTTTCGCGTACGATGCAGCCGGAGCTTGCGGATGAGGTCATTAACGCTATGCGTGAGCTTGCGCCGATGTACCGCTATGTGACGGGAAAATAAGAAGGAACGTGACGGATGTTTAAAATAATCAAGTTTTTGAAGGGACATGTGCCCGCCGCGCTGCTCGTTGCGGCGCTTTTGATAGCGCAGGTGACCAGCGAGCTTGCGCTGCCGCAGTACACCAGCGATATCGTGGATGTTGGCATACAGCAGTCCGGCATAGAGTACGCCGTACCCGAGCGCATTAGCGCCGGCACGCTGGACGACCTCACCATGTTTTTGGGCGCGGAGGACGCGGAGCTTGTGCGCACAGCCTATGCAGAGGAGGCGGACGGTGAGCTCGTGCTGAACGACGGCGTGGATAGAGCGGCCCTAGAGGATGTGCTTACGGCGCCGGAGGCGCTGCTGTATTCGCTTGGAGAGGAGCCGGATGAGCTTAACGCGCTGCGTGAGGGTTATGCGTCCGGACTGTATAGCGAGAAGGACATGCTGGAGCTGTGCGCAGGCTATGCGGCTACGCTGGAGAGCGACAGCATTCTTACCCAGCGCGCACTGCTGTTGGTTAAGGCTGAATACGCTGCGCTGGGCGTGGACGTGGCCGCGCTGCAAAACGCATACCTGTGGAATATGGGACTTAAGATGCTGCTGCTCACGCTTGCCACGGTAGCAGCGGCAATACTCGCGGGGCTGATAGCAAGCCGTACCGCAGCTGCCATAGGGCGCGACCTGCGCGCGCAAGTGTTCAAGCAGGTGCTGTCCTATTCCGGAGCGGAGCTGGACGGCTTTTCCACAGCATCGCTGATAACTCGCAGCACCAACGATGTGCAGCAGGTGCAGCAGGTGCTGGTGATGATGCTCAGGATAGTGATGCTTGCGCCGATAATGGGTATTGGCGGCATACTCAAGGTGGTGGACACCAATACCGGCATGGGCTGGATAATCGCGATCGCCGTGGGCGCGGTGTTTGCGCTGGTGGGCACGTTAATGTCGGTAACGCTGCCAAAGTTCAAGCTGATGCAGACGCTGGTGGACCGGCTGAACCTTGTGAGCCGCGAAATACTCACAGGCGTGCCGGTGATACGCGCGTTCAGCCGCGAGGAGCACGAGAAAAAACGCTTTGACGCTGCAAACACCGCCCTGCTGAAGACCATGCTGTTCACCAACCGTACGATGAATCTTATGCCGGCCGGTATGAGCCTTATAATGAACGGTATAACGCTTGTGATAGTCTGGGTGGGCGCGCGGGGCGTGGATCTTGGCACTATGCAGGTGGGCGATATGATAGCGTTTATCAATTATACGATGCAGATCGTGATGTCGTTTATGATGCTTACCATGATTTCCATAATGCTGCCGCGCGCAGCGGTGGCGGCAGGGCGCATAGACGAGGTGCTAAAAACCACAAGCAGAATATTGGAGCCTGCCGAACCCAAGCATTGCACCGGGGACGGCCTTGTGCGGTTTGAGGACGTGTCCTTCCGCTATCCAAACGCTGAAAACGAGGTGCTGGAGCATATTAGCTTTATGGCGGAGCCGGGCAGAACAACCGCTATAATCGGCAGCACGGGCAGCGGTAAATCCACCCTGCTCAATCTGATCCCCCGCTTTTACGATGTGACCGGAGGCCGCATTACGATAGACGGCGTGGACGTGCGGGATCTGCCGATAGCGGAGCTTAGAGGAATGCTGGGCTATGTGCCGCAGCAGGCGGTGCTGTTTTCCGGCACGGTGGAGTCCAACATCAAGTTTGCGGATGAAACGCTGGACGATGCTTTCATGCGCGATGCTGCGGCCGTTGCCCAAGCCGAGGAGTTCATAACCGAAAAACCTGAGGGCTATGCGTCCCCGATAGCGCAGGGCGGCTCAAATGTTTCCGGAGGGCAGAAGCAGCGGCTGTCAATAGCCCGCGCCGTAGCAAAGGCCCCGCACATATATCTGTTTGACGACAGCTTTTCCGCGCTGGATTATAAGACTGAGGTGGCGCTGCGCCGTGCGCTGAGCACGCATGTTGCCTCCGCTTCGGTGATCGTGGTCGCCCAGCGCATATCCACTATACTGCATGCTGACCGCATCGTGGTGCTGGACGATGGGCGCATAGCCGGCATAGGTACGCATAGCGAGCTTATGGCAAGCTGCCAAACATATCAAGAGATAGCGCGCAGCCAGCTTTCCGCAAGCGAACTGGGTGAAGGAGAGGGGGCGTAAGCTGTGAAAAATAAGGATAAACAGAAGCGCCTGCTGCATAAGAGGCTGCTCGACGGCTTTAACAAAACCGCTGATGACGAGGGCATAGACTATCAGACCGTGCGCAAGCAGCGCGGCCCGGGCGGCGGTGGCCCGGGGGCGAGGCTTGCGGAGAAGCCCAAGGATTTCACCGGCACATTTAAACGGCTGCTGGCATATATAGGCAGGTACAAGGCCGGTCTGATAATAGTTATACTGGTGGCGATAGGCGGCACTACGTTCAACCTGCTCGGCCCAATGGTGCTTTCCGGCGCTACCACCGAGATATATAACGGCCTTGTCGCCAAGGTGGAGGGCACGGGCGGCATAGATTTCACAAAAATTGCAAGCATAATACGGCTGCTGCTGCTTGTGTACGGCATAAGCGCGCTGCTTCAGGCAACGCAGGGATTTATAATGACTACCATCGCGCAGAAGCTGTCCTACCGTATGCGCAGCGAGCTTAGCGCCAAGATACATCGCCTTCCGCTTAAATATTTCGAAAGCCGCACCGTGGGCGAGGTGCTTTCCCGCATAACCAACGATGTGGACACATTGGGTCAGTCGCTGGGGCAGAGCGTGGGTCAGCTTGCTCAAAGCATTACCAGCATAATAGGCGTGCTGGTGATGATGCTGATAATCAGCCCGCTGATGACGCTTATCGCGCTGGTGATACTGCCGGTGTCGGTGGTGCTGGTAAGCCTTATAGTAAAACACAGCCAGAAGTATTTTCGCACCCAGCAGAGGTATTTGGGCAAGATAAACGGCCAGATAGAGGAAACGTACAGCGGCCATGCCGTGGTGCAGGCGTTTTGCCGTGAAAAGGCTGCGGCGGAGGAATTTGACGAGACCAACGGCGTGCTGTATGAGTCCGCGTGGAAAAGCCAGTTTCTGTCCGGGCTTATGCCGCCCATTATGATGTTTGTGGGCAATTTGGGCTATGTGGCGGTGGCGATAAGCGGCAGCCTGCTTGCCGTGCGCAGCATAATTACCGTGGGCGATATACAGGCGTTTATGATGTATGTGCGCAACTTTACCCAGCCCATCAGCCAGTTTGCGCAGATAACCAACATGCTGCAAAGCATGACTGCGGCAGCGGAGCGCGTGTTTGAATTTCTCAATGAGCCGGAGGAGCAGGAGTACGGCGTCAAGCTGGATGCGGCGTCCGTGCGGGGTGACGTACGCTTTGAGCATGTGCGCTTTGGCTACGATCCTGCGGAGCCGGTGATACACGATTTTAACTGCGAGGTGCCTGCCGGACGCATGGTGGCAATAGTCGGCCCAACCGGCGCGGGCAAGACCACCATGGTAAAGCTGCTTATGCGCTTTTACGACGTGGACGCCGGGCGCATACTTGTGGACGGGCAGGATGTTAGCGGCTTTGACCGCAGCAGCCTGCGCGAGTGCTTCGGCATGGTGCTGCAGGACACCTGGCTGTTTGCGGGCAGCATAATGGAAAACATCCGCTATGGCAAGCTGGACGCTACCGATCAGGAGGTGATGGCCGCTGCCAAGGCCGCCCACGCGGATCACTTCATACGCACGCTGCCCGGCGGTTACGATATGCAGCTTACCGAGGACGCTACCAACGTATCGCAGGGGCAGAAGCAGCTGCTTACGATCGCCCGCGCGATACTTGCGGACAATCCGATACTCATACTGGACGAGGCGACCTCCAGCGTGGATACCCGTACTGAGGTGCGCATACAGCAGGCCATGGCAAACCTAATGCGGGGCCGCACCAGCTTTGTTATAGCGCATAGGCTTTCCACCATACGCGATGCGGATATGATACTCGTGATGCGGGACGGAGACATAGTGGAGCAGGGCACACACGCGGAGCTGCTGGAGCTGAAGGGCTTCTATGCGGAGCTGTACAACAGCCAGTTCGAGGAGGATCTGCCGGCATAACATATATGTATTGTAGTCCTACAGGAGGATCTGCCGGCATAACATATATGAATTGCACGCGGGCCTGTTGATATGATAAAATAACCATGTATATGAATACGTGGTTATTTGTTATTTTGTGAGAGGCTGGTATACTGCATTGCGCCTAACAAAGCTAGAAATGAACGGTTTTAAGTCATTTGCCAAAAAAACCGAAATAGATTTCCAAAACGGCATAACCGCCGTAATAGGCCCCAACGGCTGTGGCAAGAGCAACATAGCGGACGCCGTGCGTTGGGTGCTGGGCGAGCAAAGCGCTAGGGCGCTGCGCGGTACGCGCATGGAGGATGTAATATTCAATGGCACGGAGCAGCGCAAGGCTCAGGCGTTTTGCGAGGTTGCGCTCACATTCGACAATACCGACGAGTCGCTGCCATCGGAGTTTTCCGAGGTAAGCGTGATGCGCCGTGTGTACCGCTCCGGCGAGAGCGAATACTACATCAACCGTACCCCGTGCAGGCTCAAGGACATAGGTGAGCTGTTCCGCGATACCGGCATAGGCCGCGACGGGTACTCCATAATCGGCCAGGGCCGCGTGGAGGAAATACTCTCCAACAAGTCCAACGACAGGCGCGCCGCATTCGAGGAGGCCGCCGGCGTTATGAAATACCGCGTGCGCAAGGAGGAAGCCGAACGCAAGCTGGACAATACGCGCAAAAACCTTGAACGCCTTACCGATATACTGGACGAGCTTGGCAGGCAGGTGGGGCCGCTGGAGGAGCAGAGCGCCGCGGCGCGGGAATACCTAAAGCTGCGTGACGAGCTTAAGGATATAGAGATAAACGTATTCCTGTATCAATACGACCGGCTGAATGAAAAACTCGCGAACCTTACCGCAACCACCAAGCAGATAGACGATGAGCTGGCTTCGAACTGCGTCGCAGAGAATACGCTTGCCTCCGCCTGTTCATTCGAGGAGGAGAACGAGCGCGCGCTCAGCGCTACGATAACCGGTCTGCAAAACCGGTTGCTTGCGCTGTCCTCCAACGTGGAGGAGCAGTCCGGCGAGGCCAAGCTTGCGGGTGAACGCATGGCCAACCTTATAAAGGAACGGGAACGCCTTACGGCCCAAATAGACCAAAACAGCGCGCGCCATGCGGAGCTTAAATCCAAGGTGGACGCTGCGGACAGCGGCGGAGGCGAGGGACGCGAAAAGCTGGCTGTTATGCAGCAGGCACTATCAGAAGCGTTGCGGCGCACCGCGGATGCGGACGCCGAGATAACAGGGCTTGAGGAGCTGCTGGAGCAGCAGAAGAACAGCATAATAGAGGCCATGAACCGCCTTTCCGACGCCAAGAGCCTGATATCCCGCTTCGACGCCATGAACAGCGCGCTGAACGATCGGCTGAGCGTGCTGGACGAGGAGGAGGAGCAGCTTGCAAAAAAGCAATCCGGGCTGGATGAGGAGCTCTCCCATGCTGACGGCTACCTTAGCGAGATAATGGGCGAATACGACCATGCCGCTAAGCGGCGCGCCGGCGCCATAACCGAGCAGAACGAGCTGATGGCCGCACTCAACGGCCTGCGCGCTTCGGTACATACGCTGGAGCAGACGGAGCAGGAGGGGCGCAGCCGCATAAAGGTGCTGGAGGAGATGAAACGCGCCCATGAGGGCTATTATGCAAGCGTGAAGAACGTGCTGCGCGACGCGGCGCGGGATATGGAGCTGCATAAGCGCATAGAGGGCGTGGTGGCGGAGCTTATCCGCGTGCCCAAGGAATACGAGACCGCCGTGGAGATGACGCTGGGCAGCGCCCTTCAAAATATTGTTACGCCGAACGAGCAGGACGCGAAATACGTTATAGAATACCTGCGCTCACGCCAGTACGGGCGCGCCACGCTGCTGCCGGTAAGCGGTATGCGGCCAAGATTGCTAAACGATCAGGAAAAGCAGTTCTGCGAGGTGGACGGCTATATCGGCGTAGCGAGCGAGCTGGTGGGCTTTGACCCGCGCTATCGCGGCATAATGGAGAACTTGCTGGGGCGCACGGTAATAGTCAGGGACCTGGATGCGGGCATCGCCATAAACAAGCGTGCGCGGTCGTCCTTTCGAATTGCTACGATGAAGGGGGATATCATAAACCCCGGCGGCTCCATGACGGGCGGCAGCGTGCAAAAGCGGGAGTTCAGCCTTATCGGGCGCGAACGCGAGATAGAGGATCTAAAGATAAAGCTCGCATCCGTTGCGGAGGAGCTTGCCTCAAACAGCGAAAAGGAGCAGGAGCACAGCGCGCGGCTGGAGGCGCTGGGCCTGTACATAGCCGAGCTTAACGAAACGGTCCACGCTCGTGACGTGGAGGTGGCCACCCAGCGCGAAAAGGTGGATATTATCAAAAAATACGTTGAACAGAACCGCGCCGAAATGGAGGACGTGGAGCTGGAGCGCAGCCGTATAAACGACAACCTTCAGAATATCGCAGAGCAAAAACGCAGCGCGGACGAGGCGCAAAGCAGCATAGAGCAGGGCAGCGTGGCCACGCAGGATGACATACGCCGCACGCAGCAGCGCATAAGCGACGGGCGCGCGGAGCTCGCCCGCCTTAACGAGGACGTCACTGCGCGCAAGGTGGAGCTTATGGCGCTCAGCAAGGAGCTGGACGCCGCGCAGAACGACGCAAAACGCATGGCGCATGAGGCGGAGCAGCTGAAAAACGGTATAGATGGGGATAAGCGCACCGTGGATTCCTTTAAGGGGCAGTTTGCGCAGCTGCAGGAGCAGCTTGATAAGCTGGACGTCAACATAGGCGTGGGCCGCAAGGATAAGGATGAGCTTACCGATCAACTTCATGCGATGGAGGAGGAGCGCGCCAAGCATCAGCAGGCGCTGGACGAATCGCGGGAGCGCCGCGAGCGGCTGGCCATTGAAATAGCGGACTTGAAGGAGCGCCGCCACCGTACTGAGCTCAACAGCAGCCGCTCCCAGCTGGAGCTTACCAATATGCAGGATCGCATATGGGACGACTATGAGCTTACCTACGAAAATGCGCTGCCGCAGCGGCACGAAATCGCCGTGACCGCATCGCATATGCGTATAGGCGAGCTGAAGACCGCCATACGCGAGCTGGGCGACGTTAACATTAGCTCCATAGAGGATTACAAAATAGTAAAGGAGCGTTTCGAATCGCTGGATACCCAATGCGCAGATCTAACGCGCGCGGAGGCGGATCTGCAGCAGATTATAGGCGAGCTTGCCGATACCATGGAAAGCGAGTTCAAAAAACAGTTTTCACTTATTCAGCAGAATTTTTCGCAGGTGTTTACGGAGCTTTTCGGCGGCGGCCGGGCGGAGCTGGTGCTTGCGGACAGCTCGGATGTGCTCAACTGCGATATCGATATAATCGCGCAGCCTCCGGGAAAGAAGCTGCAGCTGCTTACGCTGCTGTCCGGCGGCGAGCGCGCACTTACGGCAATAGCGCTGCTGTTTGCAATATTAAAACTGAAGCCTACGGCATTCTGCATACTGGACGAGATCGAGACCTCGCTGGATGAGGTGAACGTGGCCAATTTTGCCGAATATGTCAAAAAATATTCGGAGGATACGCAGTTCATAATTATTACCCACCGCAAGGGCAGCATGGAGGTATGCGATTCGCTCTATGGCGTTTCCATGGAGGAAAAGGGTGTATCCAAGGTGGTATCGGCAAAATTCAGCCAGACCGCATAAGAGGAGTACGATGGAAGAAAAAACGGGCATTTTCGATAGATTGAAGGCGGGGCTCTCGCGCACACGAAACGGCGGGGGAGGACTTGCGGGCATATTCTCAGGCGGAGAGCGCATAAACGCGGACTTCTACGACGAGCTGGAGGAGGCGCTGATACTCGCGGATGTGGGTATGTCCACTGCGGAAACGCTGATGGACGCGCTTAAAGCCGACGTGCAGCAGCAGGGGCTTACCACGCGCGAGGCGGCCAAGGAGCTGTTTTGCTCGCTGCTTGCGGACAGGATGCGGCCGGATACGGAGCTTTTGCCGCAGGAAGGACAGGCCGTAATACTTATAGTCGGCGTAAACGGCGTGGGCAAAACCACCACCGTCGGTAAGCTTGCCGCCTATTATAGCGCACAGGGCCGGCGCGTTATGCTTGCCGCGGCGGATACCTTCCGCGCAGCGGCGGCGGAGCAGCTTGGCATTTGGGCTGATCGTGCGGGCGTACCCATGATAAAGCACGGCGAGGGCGCAGATCCCGCCGCGGTGGTGTTTGACGCTGCGGCCTCCTTCAGGGCGAAGGGCATGGATCTGCTGCTTTGCGATACTGCAGGCAGGCTGCACAATAAAACGAATCTAATGAACGAGCTTGCAAAGATACGCCGCGTTACGGATAGAGAGCTGCCGGATGCACGGGTGGAGGCGCTGCTGGTGCTGGATGCGGTCACCGGGCAGAATGCTTTGATGCAGGCGAGAGCGTTTGCACAATCCGCAGGGCTTACCGGCGTTATACTCACAAAGCTGGACGGCACCGCCAAGGGCGGCGTGGCCGTGGCGGTAAAGGCGGAGCTGGGGCTTCCGGTACGCTTTGTGGGCATAGGCGAAAACATGGACGATATCCAGCCATTTGACGCGGATGCATACGCGCGGGCGCTTATAGGCTGAAAGAGGGCATATCGACAGGGCGTAAAAGCGCATACCGTTACGGGGGGACTAGGGTGTGTTTCTAAAGTCAGCGAGATGCAGCTTTGCGCAATTGGCTTGCAGATTGCGGCAAAAAACGCAG
>CAZXRQ010000025.1:0-15366 GCA_964642795.1 uncultured Oscillospiraceae bacterium
GATTTAACATTAAGGGCTTCGGCCCTTAATAATCCCGGGGTTTATCGACAGTCTCGGGGCCGCGGCATGTGCCGCGGCCCCGAGACTTGCTTGTTATTACGTTATCAGATGCCGCCGTTGGGCGTTTTCCCCTTTAACTCGTTTAAGTAGTTGTAGATGGTGAAGCGGGACACGCCCAGCCGCTCGGACACATACGGTACCGCCTTCTGTACGCTGAGCATACCGTTATCGTTGAGCATACCTACCACGGTGCGGCGCTCCGCCTTGTTCAGCCGCTCCACCGGCTTGCCTATGCAGGAGACGCAGTGGTCGAACGCATCCGCGAGCTTTTTATCCGCTATGTCGGTGGCTCTGAATGAGGATTCCGCGGAGATGAGGTCGCTGATTACGGAGCCTGCGGCGGCGAATGCGGTGCTGTCGAAGTTTATGCCCAGCACATAGTGGTAATCGTCGCCTATATAGTTGATGCTGGTGGTTTTGATACGCCGTCCGTCACGGGTGATGACCATGGTGTTTACATAGTCCGTGGTGGGGATAAGCTCCTTGCAGTCCGCGGAGGATATGGTAAGCCCGTATATAGTATCCGTGGATCCCAGCGTGCGGCCGGATACATGGCCGTTGTTGAGCGCCACTATGCGGCAGTCCGCGTTGGAAAAATCGTGCACCACGGTTTCGCAGTTGTGGCCGAACATAACGGATATGGCTTTCGCGGTGCGGCACAGGCTGTCAAGCAGCAGTTCGTTTGGCATAGGCGCTCTCCTTTCGATTTACATATGGTTATTTAATGACTATCAGTCGTGCATCGGCAGCGAGTACGCCGCTTTCATACGCGAACACAGGGTTCATCTCGCCTTCGGACAGCTCCGGGTATATCAGCGGCAGCTCGGACAGCGCGGCTATCAGCCTGGAAAGCGCGTTAACGTCCACGGGCTTTGCGCCGCGAGCGCCGTTGAGCAGCGGCCAGGTCTTGAGCGAATGCAGCATATCCAGCGCCGCCTCCGGGGTTACCGGGGCTATGCGGAGCGAAACGTCCTTGAGTATCTCCGTATATATGCCGCCCATGCCGCACATTACCACCGGGCCGAACTGCTTATCGCGGGAGAAGCCTACGATGAGCTCTGCGCCCTTGTCCAGCATGGGATAAAGCATCACGCCGCGGAAGTCCTTGCCCTCAGCGATGGAGCGCATATGGTCGAATGCCGCAAGCGCGTCCGCTTCGGTGCGTATGTTGAGCTTAACGCCGCCCACATCCGATTTATGCAGTATTTGCGGCGAGACCACCTTTACGCACAGCGGATAGCCTATTTCCTTTGCGGCGGCGGGTATATCCTCGCGGCAGGTCACGAACGCGTTTTTTGGCACGGGTATGCCGTGCGAAGCGAACAGCTGCATACTTTGGTATTCTAACAGAGCGGGAAGGTCTGTGTCCAGCTTCTGCTTTTCAAAAACCTGCGCGGGTGTGTGCGCGGCCTTGCGTTGCGTGTAGTACTGGGCGCATTTTGCAAGCGCCCGCACGCCGCGTTCGCCGGAATCAAAGCAGGGGCAGCTGCTGTTATCCAGCAGCGCATTGGCCTCTGCGATGTCCACGCCTACCTCAAAATAGCAGGCGACGGGTTTGCCGCTTGCCCTGGCGGCGTCCGCTACGCTCTTTGCTACCGGCAGCGCCTCAAGATACGGCGTACCGATGTATATCACCAGCGCCCCGTCAAACTCATTAAGCATCGTTTCAGTAGAGCGGCCGTATTGCTCCGCGGTGCCCTCCACCGTTACGTCGATGGGGTTTGCAAGCCCGGCAAAGGCCGGCAGGAAGCCGGATAGCTTTTCTGTAAGCGCATCGGACTGCCTGGGCAGGGCGAGGTGCTCACGCTCGCAGGCGTCCGCGCTCATTACGCCGGGGCCGCCGCTGTTGGTGATGATCGCAAGCTTGCTGCCCTGCATGGGCGAAAGCAGACACAGTCCCTTGCATATATCCAGCATGTCGGGCACGCTGTCTGCGCGTATGGCGCCCGCAGCGTCAAACGCGGCGTCGTACACACTGTCTGCGCCTGCAAGGCTGCCGGTGTGGCTAAGCGCCGCACGCTGGCCGGAGCTTGTGCGCCCGCTCTTTATCACGACTACGGGCTTGGTCGGGGTGATGCTGCTGACGACTTCTATAAACTCGCGGCCGCGTTTGATGTTCTCCGCGTACACGGCGATGACCTTGGTCTCCGGGTCGTCCTTCATGTATTTCAGCAGCTCAAGCTCGTTGAGATTGCTGCCGTTGCCAAAGCTGACGGATTTGCTTATGCCCACGCCGAGCTTGCGGCTCATGGCGCAGATAAGTCCGGCAACCGCGCCGCTTTGGCTGATTATACCCAGGCTGCCCGTATCGGGGGCCTCCTCCAGCGTAGGATAAAGCGAGGCATGGGTGTTTACAAGACCTGAGCAGTTTGGGCCGATATAGCGTATGCCGTAGCGTTTGGCGGTTTCTATGACCTGCTCCTCAAGCTCCGGATGGTGCGCTTCTGCGAAGCCGCTGGTAATTATCACAGCGGCGCGCACGCCCGCCTTGCCGCAGCTTTCAAGCACGCCCGGAACCGTGGCGGCAGGGCTTGCGATCACCGCAAGATCCACCGGCGCCGCTATTTCACTTACATCGGTATAGCCCTTCACCGCGCCGCAGCCAGCCCCCTTGGGGTTGACTGCGTACACGTTGGAAAAGCCGCCCTCGATAAGTCTGCCTATTAGCACCGCACCCAGCTTGCCGGCCCCGGTGGAGCCGTATACCGCCACGCCGCGGGGAGAAAACATAGCATCAAGCTTCATACGGCACCCCGTTATTTGACGGCGAGGCCTGCCTGCAGGCTCTTCATGTTGCGCTCGGCTCCCTTGGGCCAGCGCGCAGTGATGGCTTCTGCAAGCGTATCCGCGTCCAGCAGATTGGAAAGCTCGGTATGTGTAAGCGCCGCGCCCAGCAGGTATATGTTCTCTGCGCAGCCCTCGGGCATGAGCGCGGGGTCCAGGTATACCATGCGCACTTCGGCGTCCGCCGCGGCCTGCTTTACCTCATCCACGGTGGGATAGGGAGCCTTGCCCAGCATAACATCGGTGGGCAGCCAGCGATGGCCCAGCACCACCATGACGCCGCCCTGCTTTATGTAGCGCAGCGCCTTTAGGCTTTCACACAGCTCCATGGCTATGCAGATGTCAGCGCCGCGGGGGCGTATGTCGGGGCCCACGGTCTCACTGCCCAGCTTGAGCTGAGCTTTGACAAAACCGCCGCGCTGCGCCATGCCCTTGGTGGGAAAGTAGTTGGCGGGAACGTCGAGCTTTTCCGCGCCGCGCATTATCATGTCAGCGATCGTCAATATGCCCTGGCCGCCTACGCCTACCATGTATACGTTGAGCTTTTTCATACGATCAGTCCTCCTTTACTATGGCAGCCTTGGGGCAAGCGTTTGCACAGATACCGCAGCCGTTGCACTGGCCCTGGTCTATGCTTACGGTGTTGCCGTCCCAGTTGAGGGCGGGGCAGCCGGTGGTGTTTATGCAGATCTTGCACTTGATGCACTTGTCGTTTTCAACATGGCGTCTGCCGTAGTTTATCTTGCGGCGGCCTGCCTGAATGGCGCACTCGCGGCGGCTGATTATCACCTTTACGCCGGGAAGCCTGGCGGCCGTGACTATGGTATCCGTCATGGCGGGCAGGTCGTACGGATCGGCTATGAACAGCTGCTTTACGCCCAGACCCTTTACTATATCCGCCACGTCCACGCGCACCTTGGTATCGTTCTGCTGGAACTCCTGCGCGGTGTTGGCGTTTACCTGCATACCGGTCATGCCGGTCCAGCCGTTGTCCATGATTATTACGGTAACGTCAACGTCGTTCTGTACGGCGTTGAGCAGCGGGGGCATACCCGCGTGCATGAAGGTGGAGTCGCCCAGCGTTGCGAACACGGGGGTCTTAACGCCGGCATGTACATAGCCCTGTGCCATGGCGATGGATGCGCCCATGGCGACCTCGGTCCACATCGTATGGAACGGTGGGCTCATGCCGAGTATCGTGCAGCCTATGTCGCCGGTTATCATAACGTCGTCCTTCTTGTAGCCCAGCTTCTTTACTGCATTGTTGAGGCCCATGAATACGCCGCGGTGCGGGCAGCCCGCGCATACGCCTATCGGGCGCGTGCAGCAGAGGCTGACTGCCGCATCGGCCTTTTCCGTATCAAGGTGGAACGTACCGCCGGTGAGCGCGGCTATGCCAGCTGCACAGGTGGAGGAATCGTAGCCGCCTATGCGGGAGAGCGGGCCTTCGATTTTGCCTATCACATCCACGGCCGCGCGCGCCTTGTATACGCGGAGTATCACGGCCTTTTCAACGTAGGGCTCGTTTTCCTCCAGTACGAGTATGCGGGAGCAGTTGGCTATCATAGCGTCCAACTCGGCGTCCGGCGCGGGGTTGGAGCTTATGCAGCGCAGTGTGCTCATGCCGCTTACGTCCATGCCGCTGCCCTCCGCAAGTGAAAGCGCCTCGTCGATGAACGAGTTTACCACGCCCACGGCCACTATGCCGAAGCCGCCCTTCCTGCCAAGGGTGAGGGTGTTCATATTGTCGTTGTGCATCTTTTTTTCGGCGGCGTCCAGACGGGCGATGAGGTCACGGTGCTGATCCATGCAGATCTTTGCGCCGGCCTTGGTGTACTTCAGGGTATCGCGGATGAGTACCGGCTCGCGCGGCACAAACGGCGCGGGCTTGGGCAGCTCGATTATAGCGTGGCTCTGGGACACGTTGGTGACGCTCCTGAGTATTACGGGGCCGCCTATGGCCTCGGAAAGCTCGAACGCGTACAGCGTCATGGTGTAGCTTTCCAGCACGCTTGCAGGCTCCAGCACCGGCACGTCGCTCATCAGTGCAAAGCCGCGGATGTCCTGCTCCGGCATACCTGCGGCCACGCCGGGATCGTCGCATACATATACCACGAAGCCTCCGGTGCAGCCGGAGTATACCATGCTGATAAACGCGTCGTAGGCGACGTTGAGGCCGCTCATCTTCATGGTGCACATGGCGCGCTGGCCCGCCCACGCGGCGGCGCCGGCCTCTTCAAAGGCGACCTTCTCGTTTACGCTCCACTCGACGGTGACGCCGGGGATGCTCTTGGGCCACAGGCTTGCGATGACCTCCGTGCTGGGGGTGCCGGGATAACCCGAGATGATCTTTGCACCGGCGTCCAGCGCGGCTTGCGCGACCGCCTCGTTGCCCGAGATATTAACCTTGCTCATTTGACTTCCTCCTTGAGTTTTTCTATTGACGCAAGCTTGACCGCCACCGGGAACAGCTCCATCACCTGACGGAGCTCCTCTATCGGCGGAAGCGTGGGGGCTATGCGTATGGTATCGTCGTTGGGATCTATGCCGTGGGGATACGGGGCCCCCGCCGGAGTGAGCGTAACGCCCGCGAGCTTGCACAGCTCCACAGTGCGCTTGGCGCAGCCGGGCAGTGTATAGAAGCAGATGAAATAGCCGCCGTTGGGCGCGCGATAGCGCGCAAGACCGGTGCCGCCAAGCTGCTCGTCCAGCGCGCTGATTACAAACTCAAACTTGGGCCGCAGTATGTCCGCCTGTTTTTTCATATGGGCGTCAACGGCCGCCTTGTCGGGCAAAAACCGTGTGTGGCGAAGCTGGTTCATCTTGTCGTAGCATACCAGCTGATACATTATCAGGCTGTCCGCATACGCGATGTTTTTGGGGCTTGCGCCCATAGCGCATATGCCGCTGCCGGCAAAGGTCACCTTAGAGGTGGAGGCGAACATGAGCACCCTGTCCTCGTTGCCGCAGGCCTTGCACTCGGCGTATACATCCAGCAGCTCGTCGCGTTTTTCGGGAGCTTCGTACAGATGGTGTACGCAGTAGGCGTTGTCCCATATTATGCGGAAGTCCGGCGCCGCGGTATTCATGGAAGCCAGTCGCTTCACCACCTCGTCGGAGAAGGTTGTTCCGGAGGGATTGGAGTACATGGGCACGCAGATAAGCCCTTTAACGGCAGGATCCTGAGCAAGCCGTTCTACCTCGTCCATATCCGGGCCGTTTTCGTCCGTGTTCACGGGCAGCATTTGGATGTGGAAGCTGTCGCACATATGGAAGTGCCAGTCGTAACCGGGTACAGGGCAGATAAACTTGACTACCGGCAGCTTGCTCCACGGCGTATCGCCGGGCAGCGGGCCGTTTATAAACGCACGGGTCAGCGCGTCATGTATCATGTTGATAGAGGAGTTGCCGCCGATTAACACCTGATCGCTCGGCAGATTGAAGATCTCACCAAACAGGCGCCGTGCCTCGATTATACCGCGGTATTCGCCGTAGTTTCGCACATCCTGTCCGCTTTCCGAGCAGAAATCGCCATCGTCGAATGAACGCAGCATCCCTACCGAAAGATCCAGCTGACGGGTTTCGGGCTTGCCGCGAGACATATCCAGCCTGAGTCCTCTCGCTTTAAACACATCATACGCGGAAAGCAGCGCGCTTTCCTCGCGCTCCAGCTGCGCTTTGTCCATGGCTGTGTACAGCATTAGACATCCCTCCAATTATTTCGTTTTTTGTTTTGCAGTCAGATAGTATTTCTGTGAGAAAATTATCCCACATGTTAAACAGATTGTCAACAGCATTTCAACAAAACAGCAATACTGTTGTTGAAATATTGCGCATAAAATAACGGAACGCTGCTATGCGTTCCGTTAGGCCTGGGGTATGTATGCGTGTGTTTAATTATGCTTTTCAGCGAGACGCTTTTTCATGGTTTTTTCCACGGCGTTGATTATGTTCTCGTAGCCGGTACAGCGGCACAGGTGGCCGCTTAGCAGCTTTCTGAGCTCGTCGCGGGTGTATTCCTTGCCGCTTTCCAGTATCTCCACGGCGGTCATTATGAAGCCGGGCGTACAGAAGCCGCACTGTATGGCCGCCTCGTCAACGAAGGCCTGCTGTATATCGGACAGCTCGCCGTTTGGCCCGAGCAGGCTCTCCAGCGTGCGAATGTCCTTGCCGTCCGCCCACACTGCAAGGTATATGCAGGAATTGAAGCACTCTCCGTCTATCAGCACGTTGCAGGCGCCGCATTCTCCGACCTCGCAGCCCTTCTTGACCGAGGTGAGCCGGTAGTCGTTTCTAAGCATGTCCGTAAGCGAGGCGCGCACGTCCACGAGGGTTTCGCGGTATTTGCCGTTTATGGTGCATCGTATCAGCTTGTTCATTATATTTTACCTCCTGCAAGGCGTATGGCTTCCGCGAGCGCACGGCGTGCAAGCTCTCCTACCAGATGCAGGCGGAACTCGCGGCTTGCGCGCCAGCTGGTACGGGGGTTTACGTCCTCCAGCGCGGCGGCGGAAAACGCATCTATCGTATCCGCGCACACGGGCCGGCCGCAAGCGGCCGCTTCGGCGTGCGGTGCGCGCATAGGCACAGGGCCCGCCACACCGTAGGCTATGCGGGCGTCGAGTATGGTTTTTTTGTCCGCCGACAGCTTGCAGTTGACGCTGCAGCCAAGGGTAGCTATATCCATGGCGTTGCGCATGGCATACTTTATGTAGTGGCCCTTATAGCCGTCGTAGCTGCGCTTTTCGATTATAATGGCGGTGAGCAGCTCTGCCGGTTGAAGCGCTACCTGGCCTGCGCGCACGTAAAACTCGCTTATGGGCAGGCGGCGCACACCGCTTGGCCCGGTCAGCTCCATTATGGCGTCGTAGGCGTGCAGCGTGCTTGCAGAATCCGCGCTGGTGACGCCGTTGCAGGTGTTGCCGCCGATGGTGCCGATGTTGCGTATCTGCGGCCCGCCCACCATATCCACGGCCTCGCCCAGCACGTTTATATGCGCCTGTATCAGCGGGTCGCGGGTTATGTGGGAAAAGCTGGTAAGCGGCAGTATGCGCAGGCTGCCATTTTCGTCCAGCAATACGCCGCGCAGCTCGTCAAGCCCGAATATGCTTATCAGCTCGCAGCCTGCGAGCTTGCCTTCGCGCAGCTTTATCAGCACGTCGCTGCCGCCGGCGATCAGCTTTGCTTCCGGATGGGCGAGCATAAGCTCCAATGTATCCTGCACGCTTTGCGCTTCATATAATGCTTTTATGTCGTACATTTCGTTCCCTCCTATATAAGGCCTTCCTCTTTGAACCGTTCAAAGAGGATATGGGGCGAAAGCGGCGCCGAGTCCACGGCCACGCCGGTTGCGTTGAGCACGGCGTTCCTGATTGCCGGAGCGCCGGAGACCGCCGGCGGTTCGCCCAAGGATTTGGTGCCAAACGGGCTTGTAGGCTCCGGATTCTCCACGAACTGCGCCTCTAGGTGCGGGTGATCCAGCGTTGTGGATAGCTTATAGTCCAGCAGATTGTTGTTGAGCGGCCTGCCGGTCTTTTGGTCGAACAGCAGCTGTTCGCTCATGCCGTAGCCAATCGCCATGGACATGCCGCCGTGTACCTGCGCTTCGGCGAGCTGGGGGTTTATAAGGCTGCCGCAGTCGTGTACGTTTACCATATTTAGAAGCCTTATCTTGCAAAGCGGTATATCTACCTCCACCTCGGCGGCGGTGCAGCCGAAGGAGTAGGCGTTGGATTTTATCTGGTAGGTGGATTCCGCCGTAAGATGCTCGCTGTGGACCATGCTGTACAGCGCCTCCGTGCAAAGCTCGCCCAGAGTCATAAGCACCTTGCCGTCGGTAGTCCGTACTATGTTTCCGTCCGCAATATCCAGCTCGTACGCCGGCATACGGGCGAGCTCCGTGGCATAGTCCAGTATGCGGTTTTTGAGCAGCAGCGCAGTCTGCTTAATGGAGAACCCCGCTATATACGTCTGGCGCGAGGCGTATGCCGCCGTGCCGAACGGAGAGGTATCCGTATCCTGCGTGGAGCAGATATATACATCCTCCACAGGCACGCCCAGCGTTTCGGCCGCCATTTGGGAAAACACCGTGTCAGCGCCTTGCCCTATCTCGGTCTCGCCAAGGAAAAGCTGCATACTGCCATCCTGATTCATGACCATCCGGCAGGAGGAGCTTTCCAGCGCTATGGGCCACACGGCCGTGTTGTACCAGAATATCGCAAGCCCAACGCCGCGGCGTACGGGCCCCGTCTGGCTCTTGTACTGCGCCATCTTATTATCGTAATCGAGGTATGCCTTGGCCTTTTCAACGCATTGACGGTGGCTGTCGTAAAAATTGACGTTTTTGGAAAAACCGTCCGTATAGCCTACCGGCATAAGGTTTTTATCGCGCAGCTCCCAGCTGTCCATCCCCAGCGCGCGCGCCACGTCCTCGATGTGGCTCTCCAGTGCAAAGGTTACCTGCGGTATGCCGTAGCCGCGCATGGCGCCGGAGGCGGTGGTGTTGGTGAATATGGTGTACGCCTCTGCTTTGGCAGCCTCGGCTTGATACAGCTGCATGAAAGCGCCCGCACCCTTGGCTACTATGCCGTGGCCGTGCGAGGCGTAGGCGCCCTGATTGGAATATGCTTCAAGGCTGCGCGCGACGAAGGTGCCGTCCGGCTTGACGTGCGTGACCATATGGAAGCGTATCGCATGGCGTACGCGGTTGGATGTGAAGGTCTCCTCGCGGGTCATGTCCAGCTTTACGGGGCGGCCGCCCACCTGCGTGCAGAGGTAGGCGCACAGCGGCTCGTACAGCGCATCCTGCTTGTTGCCGAAGCCGCCGCCAATGTACGGCTTGATCAAACGCACCTTGCCCCATGGCAGTCCCAGCGCCTGGCCTACGATGCGGCGCACTATGTGCGGTATTTGCGTGCTGGATACAACCACCACCTTGCCCGCCTCCTCGTAGGCGTAGCAGATGTGGTTCTCTATGTGGCAATGCTGCACGATGGGGGTATCGTACCATTTGTCTATAACGATGAGCCCCGGCTGGCTTACCGCGGATTCATAGTCGCCGTTTTCAAGCGAGGTGTGATTGAGTATGTTGTGATCGAACTCCTCGTGGATAAGCGGCGCGCCGTCCTGCATGGCCTCGACCTGATCCAGCACAAAGGGGTATTCATCGTATTCCGCCTTTATCAGTCGCAGCGCCTGAGAAGCGGCTATCTCGGTTTCCGCTATGACGGCGGCTACGTCGTCGCCGTAGTAGCGCACGCGGCGGTTGAGCAGCAGCCTGTCCGCCACGTCCTGATGGGCGGGGTCGGTGCTCCACGGATGTCCGGCGGTGGGGAACGGGATATCCGGCACGTCGAAACAGGTGAGTATCTTTATTACGCCGGGCACCTGCAGGGCTTCGGATACATCCAAACGCTTCACCAGGCCGTTGGCTATGGTGGAGCGGTATACCTTGGCGATGTACGCGTCGGCGGGGGCAAGGTCGTCGGTGTACTTGGCACGGCCTGTAGCTTTGTCGAGCGCGTCGACGCGCTTGACGGGTTTGCCTACGCTCATGATCGGTTTCCTCCTAATGTATATGACGGGATACGCCTATCTGACGAAATCCATTTTAAGCACGTTGAACAGCCCCTTGTCGGTGAGCCGCACTTCGGGTATGACGGGCAGAGCAAGGAAGCTCAAAAGCACCAGCGGATCGCTTTGAGGCGAGACGCCTATGCTTGCAGCAGCGGAGAGCAGCGCCTGCTGGCGGGCCAGCACGTCCTCTATGGGCGCGTCGGTCATAAGGCCGGCGATGGGAAGCGGCAGCCGCGCTATTACTATGCCATGGCTGACCACACAATATCCGCCGCCGCATTCGGAAAGCGAATCTATGGCGATGAGCATATCCGCGTCGTTATCGCCTACCACCACCAGGTTGTGGGAATCGTGCGCGACGGTGGAGGCGATAGCGCCGCCTCCCGTCAGGCCAAAGCCCTCGACTATGCCCAGCCCCATGCTGCCGGTGGCGTGGTGCCGCTCTATTACGGCGAGCTTGTTAAGCCCGTTGCCGGATACGAACAGCCCGTTTTCGCTTAATGGCCTGCATCTGGAGAGCTTGGTGACCAGCTGGCCGGGGATAAGCTCTATCACCGGCTCCTCGCCGGCTACCTTAAGATGCAGATCCGCTTCGGTCACGGGTTTTATGTGTACGCTGTTATACACCTGACTGGGCAGCAGAGGTATGGGGAGCTCGGTATCGGCATACGGCTTGCCGTCTATGAATACCTGCCGCGCCGTAAAATCCTTGAGATCGTTAAACAGCACCATGTTGGCTCGGTAGCCCGGCGCGATGGCACCAAGCTTTCGCACCCCGTAGGCGCGCGCGGCGTTATAGCTGGCCATGCATACGGCGGTAACGGGAGGGATGCCCGCCTCTACCGCCATCCTGGCTATGCAGTTGATGCTGCCCTCGCGCCTGAGATCCTCAAGGTGCTTGTCGTCGGTGCAGAACATCATATTGTCGGTGGGCAGGCCGGCCTCCGCGATGCGGCTGAATATCTCCTGCATGTTGTTGGCGGCGCTTCCTATTCTAAGGACTATCTTCATGCCGGTGCGCAGCTTTTCGAGTATTTCGTCATAGTTGGAGCACTCGTGGTCGCTTCCGGGGCCGGCGATACGGTATGCGTTGAGCTCGTCGCCGGATAGCAGCGGGGCGTGGCCGTCTACAGGGCGGTTTTCAAACATGCGCAGCTTGTCCAGCATATCCTTGGCGCCATGTATGGTGGAGGCATAGTCCATCACCTCCGCCAGGCCCAGCACGCGGCCCTTTTTGGAATAATGCTCCATGTCCTCGGCAAACAGCTCCGCTCCGGAATGTTCAAACGGCGTTGAGGGCACGCAGCTTGGCAGCATGAACAGCACCAGCAGCGGCAGATCGTCGCTCATCTTGTACATGGCCTTGATGCCCGCAATACCGCAAACGTTGGCTATCTCATGAGGGTCGGCTATCACGGTCGTGGTGCCGTGGGGTATCACGGTGCGCGCAAAGGACTGCGGCACCACCATGGAGCTTTCGATGTGTACGTGCGCATCGATAAAGCCGGGGCAGAGATATGCGCCGTCGGCGTCGTACTCGTTTTTTGCGGAGTATTCGCCGACGCCTATTATGATATCATCCGCCATGGCGACGTCCGAGCGGAGTATCTCACCGGTGAACACGTTTACCACGTTGGCGTTTTTGATAACATAGCTGGCCCGCTTTTTGAGAGCGGCTTCGATAAGCTCGTATTGTTTCATAAATGCCTCCATACAAGAGCAGCTAAAAGTTTTTGCATTTTGCTAATTGTTTGTTTGGTTTGATTATATCACATCCTTTATATAATAGGAATACCTCACATAATAAAATTTACCCGGCCGGCCATCACGGCGGCTTATAGGAGCGGGCAAGGAAGGGGCATGGAGGGGCAAGCATTATACTCGTAAAAGAATAACGATTTATGAACGCAGCCGAATTCAAACAATAAATCAAATTTATACATGCGTGTGACAGTATAAATTTGATTTATTGTTTGAATTCGGCTCAAAAGCTTGTAAAGTTTGTGGTATCTATATATAATTATCTAAACATTCAATGTCTCGTTTAAGTTCGTTTGCTACATCATATGTTATAGTAGCCCCACGAAAAACGGAAATGAAAACTACAAAAATATTTACACCATCTTCAGCTAATATTGAGGAGGCGAAACATCTATGGCCCTGCTGGAAACCAGAAAGCTATCAATCAATTTCGGAGGCCTTTGGGCGGTAAGCGACGTCGATTTTGAAATCGAGCCCAGACAGATCGTCGGTCTGATCGGTCCCAACGGCTCCGGCAAAACGACGTTTTTGAACATCGTCAGCGGCATCTATAAGGCTACGCGCGGCACCGCGTACCTTGAGGGCAAGGAGATAACCGGCCTGAAACCCAACGAGATATTCGTGCGCGGCATCGCCAGGACCTATCAGTCCAGCCGCCTCTGCTGGAATCTGAGCGTTATCGACAACCTGCTTACCGGAACCTACACAACCCAGGATTATTCGCTTGCGCAGGCGCTGTTCACCCCCAAAAAGGTCAACGACAGCATCTACGACAAGGTCCAGGAGAGTCTGGATATGCTCAGCTACTTCAATGCGGATCTCATCGATCGCAGGTATGATCTTACCAAAAACATACCGCATATCGACCGCCGCCGCATAGAGATAACCCGCGCGCTTCTCAGCAAGCCCAAGGTGCTGTTGCTGGACGAGCCCACCGCAGGCCTTAACGACGACGAGACCATGGAGATGATGGACGACATCCGCAAAATAAAGGAAACGCAGCCGGAGATCGCCATAATCATTATCGAGCACGATATGAAGGTAATGGAGAAGGTGCCGGAGCGCATAGTCGTATTCAACGCCGGCATGAAGATAGCCGAGGGCGTGTACGACGAGATCATACACGATCAGGCCGTTATTGACGCATATATAGGGGGTGGCGACGAGTGAGCGATAATGAAAGACTGCTTAAGATAGACGGGCTTTGCACTTCCTACGGCCGCATACCCATGCTGCTGGACGTTTCACTTGAGTTCCACGATAAAAACGTCTGCTGCGTGCTGGGCGCAAACGGCGCGGGCAAATCCACGCTGGTCAAGGCGATACTCGGCATGGTAAAAGCGGACAAGGGCAGCATATTCTTCCGCGGCGAGGATATCACCTCACTGCCTACCCACAAGCGTATAGAGCGCGGCATACAGGTTGCCTCCGCCGCTACCGGCACGTTTGCCAAGATGAGTGTAGAAACCAACCTGCGTTTGGGTGCATACAACATAAGCGACCCCAAGCTGCTGGGCGAGAGGCTGGAGGAGATATACGAATCCTTCCCCGTGCTCAAGGACAGATTGCAGCAGAAGGCGGGCACGCTGTCCGGCGGCGAGCGCACGATGCTTGCAATCGCGCGCGCGGTCATAAATAAGCCGCATCTGCTCATCATGGACGAACCTTCTTTGGGCCTTGCGCCAATAGTTGTGGACGAGGTGTTCCGCATAGTGCGCCGCCTCAACACCAAGGAGGACATGTCCATAATGCTGGTGGAGCAGAACGTTGCGAAGGCGCTCAGCGTATCCCACTTCGGTTACGTAATACAGAAGGGGCAGATCATATTCTCCGGCACCCCGGAAGAATTGGAAAACAGCTCCATAGCCGAAAACCCCGTAATGTAATAATTGGATTGTTTTGTTCCGCTGGGAACAATTAAATAAGCATAGAATAAAAGGAGGAAACAGAATGACCCGTAAGATTTTGGCAATGCTACTCGCTCTTGCGATGGTAGCTTGCATGTTCGCAGGCTGCTCCACTGAGCCGGCCGCCGAAACGGAGACTGAGGAAGGCGGCGAGGAGACTGCCGTTGAGACCACTGAAGAAGCTCCCGAGTACATTACATTAGGCTTCCTGTCCCCTATCACCGGCGCTAATGCCGCCGAGGGCGCCGCTGCCCGTAACGCCTTTGAGCTGGCTATACAGCAGGCTAACGAGTCCGGCGAATATCCCTACGAGATCCGCACCATAATCATTGACGACCAGTCTGATGCTACCGTCGGCGTTGCCGGCGCGCAGAAGATCGTTGCCGACGATACGGTAGTAGCTGCAACCGGCCACTGGAACAGCGGCGTGGCTGAAGCCACCATCCCCGTATTCAAAGAGAACGAGATCCCGTTCCTGATCTGGGGTGCTATCCGTGAAAGCCTGACCTGCGCGGAGAACTATCCCTGGGTAACCCGTTCCGCTCCTACCGATGTGCAGGAGAATATCCCTCTGGCCTCCGCCGTGCTTGACACGATGGGCTACGACAAGGTATTCATCGTATCCGACGTCACCTCCTACGGCGAGGGCAACACCACCGCGTTCACCGCTGAGCTGGAGAGCCGCGGACTTGCTCCGCTGGGCGTTGAGAAGGTGCAGGAGGGCACGGTTGACTTCCGCGCCATCATCGCCAAGATCAAGGAATCCGGCGCAACCTGCGTATACTGGGGCGGCGTTGTTACCGAAGGTTCCATACTCAAGCTGCAGATGTATGAAGAGGGCCTCGATGCTCTGTTCTGCGGCATCTCCGGCAACTATTCCGAGGACTTCCTGAAGATCGGTGCAGAGGCTGCCGAGGGCGCCCTCATCGTTAAGCCCGGTATCGTGCTTGAGAGCACCGAAGCCGGCCAGGCCTTCATCGATGCGTACAATGCAGCAGGCTATTCCGAGCCCATCGGCGCGTACACCCCGTATGCTTACGAGGCTGCTCTGATACTGCTCCAGGCGCTCAAGACCTGCGGCAACAACCCGACCGCAGCCGCGATGGTTGATATCATCAAGGACGGCGAGTTCACCGGCATCATGGGCACGACCACCTTCAATGAGATAGGCCAGACCACGCTGGTCGCCGCTTACCTCAACGTTGTGCAGGATGGCGTATGGACCGTTTATGATGATTCCGAGTACGCTACCGGCGTGCGCACCTTCCCCGGCAAATAA
>CAZXRQ010000025.1:15466-27458 GCA_964642795.1 uncultured Oscillospiraceae bacterium
TATCGTGCCCCGCTCGCTGGGGCGGGGCACGATCTGCCTTAAACGGCATTTTCGTAAATTCGATAATTGGCACATGACCCGGAGCCTTCCCGATTTAGCTGAGGGCTTCATACATAAAAACGAAAATACTACTCAGCCCTCACGGTGAAAGGAGCTGTTGCTTTCATGGATACATTCATAAGCCTTCTGATCAGCGCGATTCTTATGGGATGCACCTATACGCTGGTCGCAATAGGCTACTGCCTGTTCTTCGGCGTGCTTGACGTTGTTGTGTTCTGCTGCGGCGACATAGCGATATTCGGCGGGTTCTCGATAATAGGCGCCTATACGATACTGTATTGCGCGGGCATAGTTCAGGTGCTGCCGCCCATAGTGCTGGTATTCCTGCTGCTGGCCATCGCAGCGATACTGTGCGCGGTACTGGGTCTTATCGCATACCGGTTTTCCATAAAACCGTTCGAAAAGTCCTCTACGCTGATGCCGCTGCTTTCCACTATAGCGTTGGGCGTGGTAATAAAAGAGGCGCTCGGCCTCGTGTTCCAGCCCATAGTAAACAGCGCTGCGTCCGCGGCGACTGTCGTATCGAATCCAATAAGCGTTGTCGGCGGGCGCAATCCGCAGGCAATGCCCACGCTGATTGCAGCGCAGGGCACGACTACGCAGCGCAATCTGATAATAATCGCGGTCACGCTGGCCATACTTGCCGCGCTGTTCCTGTTTTTGAACAAAACGAAAATGGGTCTGTCCATGCAGGCCATTTCGCAGAATAAAGAGCTTGCGCTCATGACGGGCGTAAACGTCAAAAGCACCATCACAGCCACGTTCGTCATTGGCGGCATACTGATGGCTGTGGGCGGCTTCCTGCTCTCCAGCTACCAGACGATAATCCGCTTTGACGGCGGTACGATGTATGGCAGCAAGGGCTTCTCGGCGGCCGTTGTCGGCGGCCTCAAGAACACCTGGGGCGCGGTCATCGGCGGCATGCTGCTGGGCTTCGTAGAGGTGTTTACGGCCGGCTACATTCCCGGCGGCACCGCATACCAGAACATAATCGCTTTCGTTGTGGTCATAGTCTTTATAATCTTCCGTCCGGAGGGTATAATCGGCGAGACCACGGTGGAAAAGGTATAAGGGGGAACGAACATGGAAAAATTCAAAAAATCCCTCAACAATCCCATAGCGGTCATACTTATCAATATCGCAATAGCGGTGCTGGTGCGCGAGATACTCATGACGGACTTTGCCGTAAGCATTGCGCTGATGGTAGCCGTGGTGGTAGCCGTGCTGATCGTGGATAAATTCGGCGTAATAAACGCCATGTTTGACGCTTTCATCGCACACAAAAAGGTGGCGATAATCTCCGGCGTAATACTGGTGATAGCCGTTCCGATCAGCCTTACGGACAACAACTACGTGGCGCATATCGCTACCATGGCTGTGATATACGGAATAGCCTGCCTGGGCCTAAACTTCCAGATGGGCTCCACGGATATGACCAACTTTGCTCCTGCTGCATTCATGGGCATTGGCGCGTATTCCGTGGCTGTGGTCACCACCAAGCTGGGCTGGTCGCCCTGGGCTGGAATGCTGATGGGCGCTTTGGTCGCGGGCGTGATAAGCTATTTGGTGGGTCTGTCCACGCTGAAGACAAAGGGCTACTACCTTTCCCTTGTTACGATGGCGATACAGCTTGCGTTTACGCAGCTGCTCAACAACCTGCCCTCACTTGGCGGCGCAAACGGCATCGCGGGCGTCCCCAAGTATGCGCTGTTCGGCATTGAGCTGTACAAGAAGCGCGAGATATTGGGCATAAAGTTCGCACCGCAGATAGCGTATCTGCTGCTGTGCATCGGCTTTTTGATACTGTTTACCTACATTGCGATGCGCATCTACTATACCAAGAACGGTCTCTCGCTCAATACGATAGCGCAGGATGAGATAGCCGCTAACTGCCTTGGTATAAACGTTGCAAGGCAGAAGCTGTTCGCGTTTGTGGTAGGCGGCATATTCTGCGGCGTTGCGGGCTCTTTGCTGGTTGGTCTGGATTCCTATGTCGGCCCCAGCAGCTACAACTTCAGCCGGTCGCTGATACTGATATGTATGGTTATACTCGGCGGTATGGATAACTCCATAGGCGTTGTGGCGGGCGCGTTCCTGCTTGCGATAATCAGCGAGAAGCTGCGCGACTTTGCGGATTTCCAGCAGCTGGTGTACGGCCTCATACTGGTCACGATGCTCATAGTGCGCCCCAACGGCATAATACCCAAGCGCGTGCGCAACTACTGCGGCATCAGCAGACGCCAGCCTGTCAGAAAAATGCCCAAGGCGGCGGATGCAATACCCGCGGCGGACACAGCCGAATAAGCAGAATCGTATTATAAACACAGCCGCCCCGTCGTTTGACGGGGCGGCTGTTGATGTCGAAAAAGTCAATTTTGACTTTTTGCAGCTTGCAGTCTTTGCCTCTCGCCTACAGGCTGCGCCTGTTGGCTCCCGGGCGGCAAAGCCTGAGAAGAACAGGGAAAATCTCCGATTTTCCTTCCGGTCTGACGCACTGGTCGCCAGATTAGAGCCGGCGCATATACATTCTGGACATGCCGGATTCGCCGTCACATTGCACCATGCACAAGAAGCTCCAGCCGTACCGCTCATAAAACGAGGTGTGATCCGTTACAAGATACAGCGTATCCACGCCCAGCTCCTTCATGTCGCGGCACACAAAGCCGAGTATGCGTCCGGCGATACCCTTACAGCGGTGTTCCTTTTCCACATATACGGCGCACACGTTGGGCGCAAGGTCCTTGCGTGCGTGGAAGTCGTTTTGTATAACGCCCAGCCCTGCGATGATGCGCCCGCCGCACGTTACGGCATACCACTGCGGTATGGCGGAGGTGCATGACAGGCACTCGTCCATGCTCTCGAGGTACGCTGTGAGCGGCACTCCCCACTTTTCGTGGAACCATGCGGCAAGCGTGCTTTTAAGCTCCGGACAGCGTCTGAGCGCCGCGATTTCGTATTCTGGCATACAGTCTCCTTGTTTTTGAGCCCTGATTACTCTTTTTCGCCGCGGATGTATGCGCGGGTGAGTATTTCTGATTCGTCTTTTACGCCCATGGCCTTGCGCGCAAGCTCGAGGTTTTCCTGAATAAGCTCGGGAGGCATTGGGAAAGCGGCTACCTTGGGAGGCTTGGGGGCGCCAATCTTTTCAACATCGCGTCCCATACGGATGAAGCGGAACATCCTGTCTGCGGCCGCGTCGAACAGCTGCTCGACATTTCCGCGCGCCTCATCGGGGGTCATGGGGGCGTTGATTATGGGCATCACGCCCGCATTGCCCAGCGTATAAAGCTCCTCGGCGCCCTCGCCTATGCTGCCGGCGATCACAGCCACGGGTACGTTAAGCGCGGTGCAGCGGCGCATAATGCCGGCGATAACGCCGCCGTAGCACAGACTGGCGCTGTCCAGCGCTTCACCGCCGGTGACGGCCAGTGCCACGCCGGAGAGCAGCTTATCAAATTCGAGCGCGTCAAGCAGCGCGTCTATTCCGTATTTTACAGCAGGGGAAAACAGCGACATGAGCATGGCGCCAATGCCTCCCGCCTCGCCAGCGCCCGCGATAAGCGAAACATCCTTGCCGGTGGCTTCATACATCATGGCGGAGAAATGCCGCATACCCTCCTCCAGCTCGGTTAGCTGCGAGGGGGTGCCGCCGCGCAAAGCGCCATAGGTAAGCGTAACGCCGCTTTCGCCCAGCAATGGGCAGGCGCTGCCGCTCATTATGGTAAAATGCGCGGTTTTTATGAGCGGATGGAGGTATTCAAGGTCTATGGTGCTTACCTTTATAAGGTCTGCGCCGCAGCCTGCAAGCTCCGCGCCGGAAGCGTCGTAAAACTTTACGCCCAGCTCCCGGGCAAGTCCCATGCCGCAATCGTTTGTAATAACGTCGCCCAAGCCGATAACGATATCCTGGAGGCCCTCGTCCAGCGCACGGCGTATAAGCTCTCCTACGCCGGCGGAGGACGCGGCCATTATATCCGGTGAGGGGACACGGGAAAAGCCTGCGGCTTCGGCGGCTTCGATTATGCCTACACGGCCGCGCAGTACGCCGTAGGTGGCGGTGATGCGCTCGCCAAGCGGCGAAGCGACCGTGCATTTACGGTATGAGCCGCCGCCGGAGGTCACCATGGCGCGCACGGTGCCTTCGCCGCCCGCCGCCATAGGCACGGGTACTACCTGTACGCCGGGCAGATGCCGCCTTGCGGCGAATGTAAGCCGCTTTATCGCACTTTCGGAGGATAGTCCACGACCGAAGGAATCCGGTGCGAGCAGCAGCTTTATTCCGCGGCCCACGGGGCGCTTTTTACCTCGCTTTAGCGGTACGGCAAGGCCGAAGGGCTCAGCGTCGCCGCCCGAAAGCGAGCCGTCTTTTTCCACGCGGCCAAAGCAGGTAAGCCCATCCACGTGCAGCAGACGGTTGTTTTCGATATAGGGGAGAGAGTGGGAAAGATACATGCCGATGCCGGCGTCCTCGCTGATCTTTGCATATATGCGCTGCATCTCCTTGAGTGAGCCGCCGTCTATTACCACGATGTATATATCGCCGTCACTAAGGGTAGTATCGCGCCCTGCGAAAATAGCGAGCCCCTTCAGGTCGCTTACGGTAAGCACGGAGAATATCTCCTGCAATATGTTTTTGCCCGCTGCGGCCTCCTCTACTCCGCTCATGTTGGCGCGGAGCAGATCGAAGCGTATGCCGAGTGCAAAATGGTTGACCTGCATTATATCTGATCCTCTATGTATGCTTTTTGAGAAGCCGTAAGCGTGTCAAGCCCCAGCCCCATGGCGCCGAGTTTTATTATGGCGACCTCGCGGTCTATACTTTCCGGGATGTTATAGAGCCTGTTCTCAAGCTTTGCGCCGTGCTTGAGCATGTACTCAGCGCCCAAAGCCTGTATGGCGAAGGATAGATCCATTATGTCCGCCGGATGGCCGTTGCCAGCGACTATGTTGACCAGGCGGCCCTCGGCCAGCACGTTTATTACGCGGCCGTCGCTCATATAGTAGCCGTCTATGAAGGGCTTGCGATTCTCGGTACGCACGGCCATCTCTTTGAGCGCGGCGATATTTATCTCCACGTCAAAATGGCCGGAATTTGCGACTATGGCATTGTTTTTCATACGCTCGAAGTGACGGGTGCTGATAACGTCTGAGCAGCCGGTGGCGGTGACGAAAATGTCGCCAATAGGCGCGGCGTCGTCCATCTTCATCACCCGGAAGCCGTCCATTGCGGCCTCCAGCGCACGGAAGGGATCCACCTCGGTGACTATTACGTTTGCTCCCAAGCCTTTGGCGCGCATGGCTATGCCGGAGGAGCAGAAGCCGTAGCCAGCAACTACGACCGTGCGGCCGGATATCATGTTGTTTGTGGTGTACATTATGGCGTCCCAGGTGGACTGGCCGGTGCCGTGCCGGTTATCGAACAGGTGCTTGCAGTTTGCGTCGTTTACCGCCAGCATGGGGAAATTAAGCCTGCCCGCCTTCTCTCGTGCGCGCAGCCTGTGTATGCCGGTGGTGGTCTCCTCGCAGCCGCCGATGAGATCGCGCGCGTATTCGGGATGCTCGTCCATCATGGCAACAAAATCGCTGCCGTCGTCTATCATCACATGCGGGCAGAACTCGAGCGTCTGCCTTATATGCTCGCGGTACTCCTCCGGTGTGGCGTTGAACCACGCGTGTACATCCATGCCCTCGGCGGCCAGCGCAGCACACACATCGTCCTTGGTGGAAAGCGGATTGCTGCCGGTTATACTGACGGTGGCGCCGCCGGCGCGCAGCAGCAGGCCGAGGTAGGCGGTTTTTGCCTCAAGGTGTACGCATACTGCAACACGCTTGCCCTTAAAGGGCTGCTCGGCTATAAAGCGTTTTTCCAGCGCGCGCAGTACTGGCATAAAGTCCTTCACCCATTGGATCTTCTGCATGCCCTGCGGGGCAAGGCTTATATCTCGTATATCGCTCATATTAACAAAGCACCTCCGCAAAAATCTGCTTACATTATGCCATCATCCGTGCCGCCGCGCAAGGTTGCAATTAGCCCGGCGCAATGTTAACATAAAATCAGACGATAATGGCAGCGAAAGGCGGGGAACGATATGTTTTCTATGGAGGATTATCAAAACAGCGCGGAGTATGTAAGGCGGCGGCTGGGAGGCTTTGAGCCGGAGCTGCTCATAATACTCGGCAGCGGGCTGGGCGGCCTTGCGGATGTGGCGGAGGATCCCGTGTACATATCTTATGCGGAGATTCCCAACTTCGTATGCACCACGGCGGAGGGCCATGCCAACCGCTTCGCGGCGGGCACAGTATCGGGTAAGCGCGTGCTGATGATGCAGGGCCGGCTGCACGGGTATGACGGCTATTCCATGCAGCAGGTGGCGTACCCGGTAAGGGTGGCTAAGCTGCTGGGCGCGGATAAGCTGATAATCACAAACGCGGCAGGCGGCGTAAATACATCTTTTCACGCGGGGCAGCTTATGATAATAAGCGACTATTGCAAGTTTACGCTGGGAAATCCGCTTATGGGAGCCAATCTTGACGAATTCGGGCCGCGCTTTCCGGATATGAGCTATACGTTCGACCGCGAGTATATGGATATTTTCCGGCAGGTGGCGGAGGAGCGCGGCGACGATGTGGCAACCGGCGTGTACTTCTATATGTCCGGCCCGCAGTACGAGACCCCGGCCGAGATACGCGCCATACGTGTGCTGGGCGGCGACGCCGTGGGCATGAGCACCGTACCGGAGGTGATATGCGCAAACCACGCCGGTATGCGCATACTCGGCGTAACGCTTATTACCAACATGGCGGCGGGCGTGCTGGACCAGCCGCTTTCCGGGCAGGAGGTCATCGACGCGGCATCCGCTGCGAGCGAGCGCTTTATGGGACACATGCGCGAGTTCCTTTCGCGCATATGAATAGACGGGGGAACAGTATGGCGGATATTCGATTTGTAAACGCAAGCATAATCACGATGGAGGATGCACGCCCACAGCTGTTCGGCTGTGCGGATGTGACGGGGGGCGTAATATCCTACGTAGGGGAGAAGGAGCCGGACACGCCCGCGGCACGGCGGATAGACTGCGCTGGCGATATACTCATGCCGGGCCTTGTCAACACACATTCGCATACCGCAATGACGCTGATGCGGGGCTGGGCGGACGATTACACACTGCAGCAATGGCTGTTTGAGCGGGTGTTCCCGGTGGAGGCGCAGCTTACGGAGCGTGAGGTGCTCGCAGGGGCGCGGCTGGGCTTTATGGAGATGCTGCGCTTTGGGGTGACCTCGGCAAGCGATATGTATTACTTCCAGCCGGCGGTGGCGCAGCTTGCGCAGGAGGTAGGTATTCGCGTCTCACTCAGCAACGCGGTGCTGGCGCTGGGAGAGAATTACGACCCGGCCCATGACCGTGCGATGCTGGAGACGGAGGAGCTGATTAAGAGCTGGCACGGCGCGGGAGAGGACAGGATACGCGCGGATGTGAGCATACACGCTGAGTACACCTCGCGTCCCGCGGTGTGGCGTATGGTAGCGGATATAGCTAAGGAGCACGGACTCGTTATGCACATACACGTATCCGAGACACAAAAGGAGCATGAGGAGTGCATTGCGCGCTACGGTAAAACGCCGGTTGCGGTGCTGGCGGAAAACGGCGTGTTCGATACCCCCGCGATAGCCGCCCATTGTGTATGGGTAAGCGATGCGGATATGGACATAATGGCGGAGCGTGGAGTTACCGCGGCGCATAATCCCACCAGCAACCTGAAGCTTGCAAGCGGCAGGGCGAGGCTGCATGAGCTTATAGCCCGCGGGGTAAACGTATCGCTGGGCACGGACGGCTGCTGCTCCAATAATACGCACGATATGTTCAAGGAGCTGAAGCTTGCGGCGCTGCTGGCCAAGGAGAGAACGGGCGATCCCTCTGCCATGAATGCGTATCAGGCGCTGAAGCTGGCCACGGTAAACGGCGCAAAAGCACAGCAGCGTCCGGATGTAGGCATGATAAAGCCGGGTATGCAGGCCGACATGATACTGCTGGACACGCACGCCCCCTGTATCCAGCCCATATATGATCCGATAAGCGCGGCGGTATACTCCGCTACGGGTGAGCGGGTGAAGCTCACAATGGTGCAGGGCAGGGTGCTATACGAAAACGGCGACTATGCCACGATAGATGCGGAGCTCGCATATGACGAGATACGGCGCGCCTCAGGGCGAATTAAGGGTTTACTTGGCGCCTGACAGGCGATATAATAATTATATTGCCGATAGACGGTGACGCTCACCGTCTGTAATAATCGTAAAACAAATTTATATTAACGGAGGTAGCTAAATGTTCAAACTCGTGTACGGTCGTGCGCTGGCCATACTCAAGCAAAAGCCAATGCGCCTGTGGGGTCTGTCGCTTTTGGGCACGCTGTTGGTGGCTCTTGCGTGGATACTCGGCGTGCTGCCTATAATCTCAATACCGCTGGTAGCGGCACTGTCGTTCGGTATGATCTGCGTATACATCGCAGGCTACAAGGGCGAGGAGTTCAGCACAGAGCAGCTGTTTACGGCGTTTATGGATGGCCGCTTCAAAAATATAGTGTTCGGCATACTTTGGATGGAGCTGTGGGTATTTCTATGGTCTCTTATCCCCATCGTGGGTGTTGTGTTCGGCATAATCAAGGCATACACCTACCGCTTTGTGCCCTATCTGCTGAAGGATGAGCCGGAGCTTAGCCCCAAGGCCGCACTCCAGAAGTCCAAGGAAATGACGGCCGGCTACCGCGGCAAGATGTTCGGCTGCGATCTGGCGCTTATCGGCCTGTTCTATGCTGCTGTGATAGTGCTTGGTCTGCTCGCGCTGATACCGTATGTCGGCGTAGTGTTCACCATAATCACCGTGCTGCTCGGCCTGGTATTCGGCATAGTTGCGCCGCTTATGTACGGTCTGCTCGGCGCCGGCTACTACATAGAAGTATCCAGTGGCAATGCTGCAAGCTTTGCCGCTGCGCAGGCGCAGGCGAAGTACGCCCCGCCGCCGCAGTATAATCAGCAGCCGCAGTACGGCCAGCAGCCCTATCAGCAGCAGCCCTATCAGCAGCCGCAGTATGGCCAGCAGGCATACCAGCCGCAGTATTCCGCACCTGTGGATAACCAGACTGCGACGTTCGTTCCCCCGGTGGTCGCGCCCGTAACGGATGCGCCCGCTGCCGAGGAAGCTCCTGCCGCGGCCGCCGTGTGCCCAAATTGCGGGACGCCTGCGGACGGCATGTTCTGCGCCAAGTGCGGCACTAAACTCAAATAAAAATACACAGCATCAAATGCAGGCGCGGCTGAAAAGCCGCGCCTGTTATTTTGGAGGCATAAATTGGTAATAAAAAATGTTACAAATCCAAGAAATGTAACATGCTGCGTGACATTCCGAAAAACCGACCCTGATATCCATGTAAAGTATAGCACCCTAATATACAAAGCGCAACCAGGTTTTTATCGGCGCTTCAGACGGCTCCCCGCGGTGCATATTATCCGCAGGGAGTCATCAGTGCGGTCTGCGGCGCTAAAGCCCGTGCGCGGCGCGCTGGCGGCCTGGGCAGGCTGTCAGGCGTTCAGCATACCCGCGCTGTCAAGCTGATACAGCTCCTCCGTAGCGAGTGCGATTTTGGTCACAGAAGAATCGCGTCCCATGGGGTATATATACAGCGTATCGGTGTTGGTGTTAAGGTCTATGCAGTCACCAAACCTGCCGAGATATTCGTATTCAACGTGGCAGGAATACAGCGAAGGCACGGCAACTTCCACGCGATAGTGCTCGCCCATGCAGTCACCCTCCAGCACGAAGCCGTGCAGGTCGTGCGTTAGCGTAGCCTCGCCTATATCGATGTAGCCTTCCGCATTAGGCAGGGCGTCCACGCGCGCCTGTGCTGAAAGGCGGTATTCTCCGCGCAGTATCTCGTCGCGGACGTTTTGACGCTCCCATTCATACCAGTCCGGTATATGTGAAAACTCGGTATCGCCTGTTTTGGCTTTAAGCTCGCCCAGCGCGGACATCTCCCATTCCTTGCCGCAGGCTTCACATTTTAGTACCGTGCCGTCTGACGCCATGCGGTACTCCTTGCCGCAGGCGGGGCACTGGTACAGCACCTTGTGCAGACCCTTTGCGCGGTTTGGGTATTCGATGCGTATACCGGAATCCTTCTGCCATTTGAAATCATCATATATGAACGCGTCGCGGATGGCTTCATTGATGGCGTCGGCGGACGCGGCGGCTATTTCGTCCGGGTGCATAAGGCAGGTCATAGTGGCGCGGGTACCGCGAACGCGGTGATCCGGCAGGTTCCAAAATGGCGAATTGACATGATGGCCGTTGCAGATAAGCACTACGAGCGGAATCTTTAGAAACTTTACAAGCTTGCCCAGTGATTCCGGCAGCACCGCCGTGGTGCCGCAAAGCGAATAACGCGCTTCGGGATAGATCACGGGTATGTCGCCGCGCGCGACTACGCGCTGAAGATGGCGAACCAAAAGCAGGTCGCTGGTGAATTTGCGTTTGCAGATACACCCGATGAATCGCAGCAGCCATTCCCGCTTTAAAAATCCATCGATGGCTACGACGTAGTTTGCACGGTGTGGAAACACCGCCTTTGTTGCGACCATAAAGTCCATAAATGCGTTATGATTGCATAGCAGCAGATAGGGCGGCTTGATGCCGTCCATGCCGATCTTTTCAAGTTTGTTGCCGTGTGCCAGCAGTGTGGGAAAAGAAAGCGCCCATATCAGCGGCCGCAGATGTTGGCGTTCGGGCGGTTTGACCATGTCAAAGCGCTGTATTGAATCAAGCATATATTACCCCCAGTCTCTCGGTTATTGTAACCCGCGGCGTATGTATATGCAAGCAAAAGTGCCCGCAGGCGGTTTGATTGCGGAGGCGCCACCAAATTAGATATTTCATTCGATAATAGTATAGGCGAACAACAATAACGTGCAGTATTGATGCTATGTCTTGTTTTGGCTGTCAAAGTATGTTATATTATGTTCAAACAATAAAGGCTGGTGAGAGTATGAAATTTGCGGAGCAGGTAAAGCATGTGCGGATGAAGCTGGAACTGAGCCAGGGCGCACTGGCAAAAGAGCTGGACGTATCCACTGCGACTGTGTGCCGATGGGAGGCAGGCAACCGCAAGCCTCAGCTTGCCACGCTGGGCAAGTTTTATAACTACTGCGAAAAGAGGGGCCTTCATCTTGAGCCGGTGGAATGAGGCTGGCGAATAGCGTGATATTCTCAGTTTGGAAGCAGAACACAACGCGAGCCTCAGTTTATCCTGCCCGGCAGGTCTGATGATTTCTGTGCAAAATACGAAATCATTTTTGAGGACGGAAATCAAAACGGAAGGAACGCAGAGTAGTATGAACTTGTCGCACAGCATAAAAAGCTCTTTTGCAGGAATTAGAGGAAAAAGCAGCGGCATCAGTTTTTTTGATATCCGACCGGCAAGAGCCATCTATTTTTTGGCGTATGCGTTTGAATTGATGCTCTATGCGGCAAGAGGACAGTTTCTCCCTATAGGCTCTTCTGTTTTGGGAATCAGCGGGTTTAAACTCAACGTGGATATACGCACGTCGCACAAGCTTGTCAGCATATCGGACGGCTTCGCAACCGTAGAAGATATCGCAAACGGCAGCACCGTTGACCTTCCATGCGACAACGTGGTGCTGGCGCTTGGCAGCGTCCCCCGTACAAGCATTGTAAACGAGATCCAAAGCGCCTTCCCTGACGCCATCGTGATAGGTGATGCTGTAGCCGGTCGCCGCATCATGGAGGCCACCGCAGAGGGCTATGCGCGCGGTCTAACCGTTCGTGCAAAATAAGGAGGCAAATATGAAACCGGTTTTTGAAGATGTTCTGCAGGTATGCGTCGTTGTGTGCGATATTGACAAGGCAGTTGAGGTTTG
>CAZXRQ010000026.1:0-26539 GCA_964642795.1 uncultured Oscillospiraceae bacterium
CCGGATTTAACATTAAGGGCTTCGGCCCTTAATAATCCCGGGGTTTATCGACAGTATCAGGCGGCCGTTCGGCCGCCTGATACTGCATAAACAAAATGTAAATTTTCTTATCCGTGCGTTATGCCGCAGGCTCCAGCGCCGCCTGTGCGCCTATGGAGTTTGCCACCAGCGCGTCGTACTGCTCCTGCGTAAGCTCGCAGTGATAGAACAGTCCGTAATACTCCGCTACCTCGGTATACAGATCATAGCCGGCGGTCTCGGGATACAGCAGCTGCGCCATCCACAGCATGCCCAAGTACCTCTGCACGGAGGGCGGGAAGCCCATCCAGTTATACGGTCCAAAGGGTACTTCATAATAGCTGCCGTTGGCTATGGCGCTGACCTTCTGCCAGGTGGAATCCTCGCCCACGGTTGCGTATATGCTGCCCGGCGCAAACAGTATCACATCGGGGTTCCACTTGAGTATCTGCTCCATATCCACCTCGTTGCCGCTGCCCTTGCTGGAGGGCTCGTCCACTACCGCAAGGTTGTTGGAGAGCAGGTCGATCACTTCGGCATGGTAGCTGGTCTGCGCTATTACATTTATGCCCTGGTCGCCCAGACAGTAGAGCAGGTTGACCTTCTCCACGCTGTTGGCGATCTCAAGCGTGCGGGCATAGATCTCGTCACAGTAAGCAGCAAGCGTCTCAGCCTCGTCGGGCATACCCAGCAGCTCGCCCAGCATACGGTACGCAGCGCCCATGGTGTCTGTGGTGGCAGTGATATGCACAAAGGGAATGCCGGTCTGCTCCTGCAGCGCATCCAGATCCTCAACTATGGTGTCCTTGGGCTCGCCAACGTCGATTACCACCTGCGCGCCGCTTGCAAGCAGCGTCTCAAGGTTCAGCTCGCCCTTGCCGCCGTAAAGCTGGCCAAGCTCAGGCAGGTTGTAATACTCGGTATCAAGATATTCCGCAGCGGTCTCATCCCACGCGGACGCTACGCCGACCAGCTTATCCGGGCAAAGCGCAAACAGCACTATCTGCGCAAGCGGTCCGCTTACCGCAACGCTCTCGATGTTTGCGGGCAGCGTTACGGTACGCCCCACGGAATCCGTGAATTCCTTTTCTGTGGGTTCCTCGACTACAGCCTCTTCTTGGGTCTCCTCGACTGCTTCTTCAACCGGTTCTTCAGCGACGGTCTCCTCTGTCTCCGGCTGTGCGCAGCCGAATACGGACAGCGCCATCATGAGCGCCAGCAGCACTACGATCAGCTTCTTCATCTTTTTTCCTCCTGTTAATATTTGTGTTCTATATGGAATCGGGGATCTCCCCCGCGTCCAGCGTTATCACGCCCACCGGCCTTTTTGCGGGCATATAGTACGGAAACTCCGCCGAATCCGTTTTTGCCAGCCGCTGCAGCACCGCTGCCTCGCTTACGTCGGCCTGCTCCCCGCGGCGGTGCAGCCGGAAAAACGTCACCGCATCCTCCGCGCTCCTGAACGGCTGCCCCATCTCCACCGGCACGGACTCCAGCCGGTACGGCACATTCAGTCCGTCCAGCTCCGCACACGCATTTTTGCAGGAATACTTGCCCAGCGGTTCATCCTGCAGCGAGAACCGGTGGGTATCCCAGTATTTTTTGAACAGCACCGCCTTACCCGTGCAGTTGCGCCTGATAAAGCGAAGGGTCTCCTCCGTTCCGCCGAAAAAGCAGAATACCGCCCCGTCGAACGGGGGCCTTTCCTCGTGCGCGAAGATATCGCCCTCCAGCACGCGGATATTGCCTGCGCCGCATTTGTCTATGTTCTGCCGCAGCACGACGAGTGCGGGAGCGGACATATCCGCGGCGGTTACGCTGCTTACCCGCTTTGCCAGCGCCAGCGAAAGATAACCCAGGCCACAGCCTGCATCCACCACGTTTTTTGCGCCCGGCATACGTTCCAGCGCAAGCCGGGCGAGAGTATCATAAAAGCCTACCTGCTCCGCCGCGTCGCAGAGGAACCGTATCATATCGGCATTCCAGCAAAACATCAGCCCCGCTCCTTTCCGCTAAGCGGCACCAGCACGCTGCCCGACGCCGTCTCGACGTATTCCACGTCCACATCGTACAGGCTGCGTATAAGCTCCGGCGAAAGCGCCTCCTCCGGCCTGCCGAAGGCCGCCGTCTTACCGTTTTGCAGCGCCAAGGCGACGTCTGCAAAGCTCAGCGCCTGCTGCGGATTGTGGGTGGACATAAGCACCGTGTAGCCCGAATCCACAAGCGTGCGCACCTGCTGCATTACGTGCAGCTGATTGCCGTAATCGAGGTTGGCGGTGGGCTCGTCCATTATCAGCGTCTTGGCCTGCTGCGCAAGCGCGCGTGCTATAAGCACAAGCTGCTGCTCGCCGCCGGACAGATGTGAAAAGCTCTTTTGTTCCAACGGCTCAAGCCCCATCACGGCCAGCGCCTCGTGCGCTGCGTCCAGCTCCTTTTTCTTTGGCGCGCTCATGGGCGATACCATGTGCGACGTGCCCATAAGCACCATATCCAGCACCGTGTAGTTAAACGCCATGCCATGCATCTGCGGTATATAAGCTATGCGGTGCGCAAGCTCCCTTGCGCCCAGACTGCGCGCATCCGCACCGGATATCAGTATGCTGCCGGTATATCGGCTTTGCAGCCCCAGAATACAGCGGAACAATGTGCTTTTCCCCACGCCGTTTGGGCCCAGCACCGCAAGCAGCTCGCCGTCCTGCACGGCAAAGCTCACGCCGCTCAACACCTCGCGGGTACAGTATGCAAAGCTGAGAGCTTTTACCTCTACACTCATAACGTCTTCTCCTTTTTGGATATGAGGTAGATGAAAAAAGGCGCGCCAATAAACGCCGTAAGTATGCCTATGGGTATCTCAACTGCAAGCAGATTGCGAGAAACGTTATCCACAAGCAGTAAAAATGCCGCGCCCGCCAGCATGGACGCCGGCATCAGATAGCGGTAGTTGCTGCCCGCAAGCTTGCGGCACAGGTGCGGTATCACAAGGCCGACCCAGCCTATCATGCCGGATACGGACACGCTCGCCGCCGTGACCAGCGTGGAGGCGACTATCACCACGAAGCGCACAAGGTTGGTATTTACGCCCAGCGTCCGCGCCTCCTCGTCGCCCAGCGTAAGCAGGTTTATCTGCCAACGTATCAAAAACAGCGGTATAAGCCCTATCGCCATAGGTATCACCACAAAGCCCACGTCCGCAAGCCTGGCGCCGGACATACTGCCCATCAGCCAGTAGGTTATGGCCGGAAGCTGGTTGGTAGGATCCGCCACCAGCTTTATGTACGACGTACCCGCGCTGAAAAGAGAGCTTATCATTATGCCTGCGAGTATTAGGTTTACCACCTTCATGCCCGGCGCGCGCTGTGCGATCAAAAACACCACGCACACAGTGATAAGGCTGGACGCAAACGCCATAACGGTAATCATTCGTGTAGACATTCCAAACAGTATCGCAAGCGCCGCGCCAAACGCAGCGCCGCTGGACGCGCCCAGTATATCCGGCGACGCCATGGGGTTTTGGAACACCCCCTGATACGAGGCGCCCGCCGCCGAAAGCGAGCAGCCCACAAGACACGCCATCATTATGCGGGGCAGGCGTATGTTTATTACCACGGTCTCCATCTCGGCAGTCCATGTATGTTCAAGCGGTATCACACGGTCAATAAGTATACGCAGCACCTGAAGCACCGGCACGCCATACCGTCCCAGCGTAAAGGATGCTATAAATACTGCCAGCAGCACGGCCGCAAGCACGCACAATGTCATCGCCGCCCGCTCGGCGGCGTTTTTCTGCGGAGCTGCAGTTTTATCTTTCTTGCTCATATACGCCATCCGTTGTTCTTTTTGCGAAATAACGCAGGATCATTATACATTATCGGGAACAACGATGTAAATAGCCCAATTATAGAAAAAATTGATGTACTCCGGCCCCTCGGCAGTGGCGTTTTATAGATATGTATGCTAAAATGCTTTATGCTCGATAAAGGTAAACGCCTATTGCAGTAAAGGAGGCCTATGCAGGACTTTTTGATACCGCGCGGCGTCACCGCAATAATCGGCGGCGGCGGAAAGACCAGCCTGCAAAACCTGCTGGCTGCGCGTCTCTGCGCCTGCGGAAGCGTAATAATCACCACCAGCACGCATATATGGCCCCCGGAGTGCCCCATACTGTACGAGCCTTCATCGGACGAAATACGCGCCGCGCTGAAGCGTCAAAGCCTCATAGCCGTGGGACGGGCGTGCGAGGACGGTAAGCTGGGCGGCATAGACGCGCTATGGGATGAGCTGCCCCGCCTTGCAGACTACGTTCTGGTAGAGGCGGACGGCTCCAAAGGCAGGCCGCTAAAGGCGCCCGCCGCGCATGAGCCGGTGCTGCCGGCTGCACAGTTAGTCATCGCGGTGGCGGGTATGGACGGCATAGGCCAACCCATAGCCACGGCCGCACACCGTCCGGAGCTGTACGCCGCGCTGGTGGGAAAAAGCACGGATTCGCCTGTAACGCCGGAGGATGCGGCGCGGGTGCTGGAAAGCCAAAGCGGGCAGCGAAAGGACGTAAGCTGCCGCTATGCAGTGGTGCTCAACAAAGCGGATACACAGGAGCGTCTACGATATGCACAGGAGATCGCGGCGCTTTTGCCGTACGAAACGTATATTACGGCGCTAACAAACACGGACGACCCCATAATCGAACACAGGGAGGCACGACTATGATTCTTATAAAGGGTGCTGGGGACATTGCAAGCGGCATTGCGCTAAGGCTGCACCGCGCAGGATTCCCTCTTGCCATGACTGACATAGAAAAGCCCACCGCCATACGCAGGACGGTTAGCTTCTGCGGCGCCATATGCGACGGCGAGGCCGTGGTGGAGGCTGTTACCGCCAAGCGCGCCGATACCGTAGGGCAGGCGTTTGAGCTTATGCGCGCGGGTATGATACCCGTACTTGCAGACCCCGAAGCGCGCTGCATGGACGGGCTAAAGCCCGCCGCTGTCGTAGACGCTATACTTGCTAAGCGCAACCTAGGCACCCGCATCACGGATGCGCCGATAGTGATATGCGCGGGCCCCGGCTTCACCGCGGGCGCGGACTGCCACGCCGTGGTGGAAACCATGCGCGGCCACACGCTGGGCCGTGTAATACTGGAGGGCGCGGCCGTGCCCAACACAGGCAGCCCCGGCAACGTGGGCGGCTATACGGACGAGCGCATACTGCGCGCGCCATGTGACGGCACGTTTACACAGCTTATGGATATAGGCGCCGTCGTGAAGGCGGGCGATACGGTGGCAACAGTGGAGGGCGAACCCATGCGCGCACAGATAGCCGGCGTGCTCCGCGGCATACTCAAGACCGGCACCGCGGTGACGCGCGGCATGAAAAGCGGCGACGTCGATCCGCGCTGCGAGCTGTTCCATTGCTTCACCGCATCGGATAAGGCGCTGGCCGTCGGCGGCGGCGTGCTGGAGGCGCTGATGTACTTTTCCGCCCAAAAAAACACGCTGGAGCGGCTCTTTCAAACCGCTCCGTGATACTGCCGTGTGCCTTTTGCCGTCCGCGATCAGCGGGCGGCGTTTTTATTTGATGAACACCGCTGCATAGCGGTTCTGCTCGTCGTGCTCCGCATCCCAAAGCGTCTGTATCGGAAGACCTAGGTTGCGCACGGTCTGAAATACGTCGATGCCCACGCTGTATATGGGCGGGCGCGCCTTTTTAGGTATGCGGCAGGGCTTGTTCTCCTCCGCGGCGCAGGTCTTGCAGTACATACACTCCCCCGGCGCGAGCGCAAAGGCAAAATAGTATCCGTCCGCAAACGCCCTGCCCTCTATGGCAAGCGCGATCTCCTGTCCCAGCCCGCGCTCGTGGGTATGTATCATCAGCCCCCATTCGTAGCGCGAGAACATATCGTGAAACTCCGCAAGCGTAGGATAATACGGCCGCGACGGGCAGGTATGGCAATGCCCCCAGGTACTGCACCCATACAGGCATTTAAGCCGTACCCTGGGATCAAACGCAATATCCTCTACGCTAAACGGCACCGCGTCCACAGCGCCCATAGCAAGCGCCTTTTCAACATAGCTTTTGATGCTTTCATCCTTGGTCACGATAAATGCCCTCCTGCTTAAATAATCACAGCTTTACCAGCTTGAGGCTCAATGCGTTGAGCACCACGCACAGGGAGCTCATGCTCATTGCGGCGGCGCCTATCATTGGGTTGAGCTGCCAGCCCAAAGCGTCCGCAAACGCCCCCGCCGCAAGCGGTATGCAGGCGGCGTTGTACACAAGCGCCCAGAAAAGGCCGGTCTTTATGCGCAGAAGCGTCGCGCGGGACAGCCGTACCGCCTTTGGTACGCCGCCCAGCCCGCCACCGGTAAGCACCACGTCCGCAGACTCTATGGCTATATCCGTACCCGCGCCTATGGCTATGCCCACATCCGCGCGCGCAAGCGCGGGAGCGTCGTTTATACCGTCCCCCACCATCGCCACACGGCTGCCGGCAGCCTGCAGCGCTGCTATCTCCTCAGTTTTGCCTGCGGGTAATACGCCCGCTTTCACCCTGTCTATGCCGGCGGAGATGCGTATGGCCTCCGCGGTACGGGCGTTGTCGCCGGTTATCATCAGCACGCTCAGGCCCAGACGCCTTAGCTCCGCAACGGCGGCGGCGCTGTCCGGCTTTATAACGTCCGCTGCGGCTATCAAGCCCAGCATTTCTCCATCCCGCGCAAGGTAAAGCACGGTGTTGCCCGCATCGGCAAGGCGCGCCTCCTGCGGCTCCCAATTTGAAGCATCTACGCCGTTTTCACGCATCAGCCGGGCATTTCCAAGCAACAGCGCGCGTCCTTCCACGCTGCCGCGCACACCCAGCCCGGTAAGCGTAATAAACTCCGTCGCTTCCGGCACGGCGATATCCCTGTGTTTTGCATAAGCCAACACAGCTTCAGCAAGCGGATGCTCGCTTTTTGCCTCCAGCGCAGCGGCAAGCGCCACAATATCATCCTCATTTATCCCGTCGGCCGCCAGCACCCCGGTCACCTCCGGCCTGCCGGCGGTAACCGTACCGGTCTTATCCAGCGCCACGGAGTCTATCTCGCCCAGCGTTTCCAGCGCGGCGGCGGATTTTATCAGTATGCCATGCTCCGCGCCTTTGCCCGTGCCCACCATTATGGCCGTAGGCACAGCAAGACCCATCGCGCAGGGGCAGCTTATCACCAGCACGGATATGCCGCAGGTAAGCGCGTACTCCGCCCCGCGGCCCAGCGCCAGCCACACGGCAAAGCTAAGCAAGGCTATTCCAATCACCACCGGCACGAACACGCCGCTTACCCTGTCCGCTATGCGTCCTATCGGGGCCTTGGTGGCGGCCGCCTGCTCCACAAGACGCGCCATCTCAGCAAGCGTAGTATCCTCTCCTACGCGCTCGCAGCGCACCAGCATGTGCCCCGCGCCGTTTATCGTCGCAGCGGTAACATGGTCGCCCTCGCGCTTTTCCACCGGTATGCTTTCGCCGGTTATGGCGGATTCGTCCACAGCGCTTACTCCCTCCGCCACCACGCCGTCCACCGGCAGCGCCGCGCCCGGCAGCACGCGCACGGTATCCCCAACCTTCACCTCGGCTATGGGGAGTTCGCCCTCCACACCGTTGCGTATGACCAGCGCGGTCTTGGGTGCAAGCGCGAGCAGCCGGCCCACCGCATCGGAGGTGCGGTGCTTGGCCCGCGCTTCAAGGTATTTACCCAGCGTTATAAGCGTAAGTATTGTGCCCGCCGCATCGTAATAAAGCCCCGTCGCCGCGCCGTGCGAAGCCATCATTCCGGCTGTAAGCGCAACACTGTAAGCAAGCCCTGCCCCGCTGCCCAGCGCTATAAGGGAATCCATCGTGGGCTTCAGGTGTACAAGCGCCTTGATGCCCCTTGTGAAAAAGCCCCGGTTTATCACGGTTATCGCGGAAGCGAGCGCAAGCTGTATAAGCGCGTTGGCCACCGGCGCATTTGCAGCCGAGAGCCAAGCCGGCAGCGGCAGGCCGAGCATTGGACCCATAGCAATATAAAAAAGCGGCAGCTCGAATGCCAGCGACATTAACAGCCTGTGCCGCATGGCGTTAAGCTCCGCCTGCGCGGGGTCTGCGCGCCCCTCCGGGCGGGGTCCTTCCTCGTGCAGCGACGCACCGTAGCCCTCGTTCTCTATCGCGGCGATTATTTCTGCCGGCGAGAGCTTTTGCTCGTCATATTCGATAGAAAGAGTGTTGGTAAGCAGGTTTACGCCGGCCGAGCATACACCGTCAAGCGACGCCGCGGCCTTCTCCACATGCGTCTGGCAGGCGGAGCACATCATGCCGGCAACGTCGTATCGCTCGTTTTTCATGTTCAATCCACAGTCTCTATTCGCGCAGGATAGCCTGCCGCGGTTATCGCGTCCGCTATCGTCTGCGGCGCGCACTCATGCGTGACCGTAACGCGCTTTGACTCCAGCTGCACCTCCGCAGCGGAAGCCCCCGCCGCAACAGCCGCCCGCTCCACGCGGCCAGCGCACATTTTGCACTGCATGCCCTCCGCAATGAATACCGTTTTCATTTGAAGCACCTCCTGTATGACCCGTTACATCTTTAGAATGGCTCGAGCGCGTCAAGATATGCCGGAACCTCCAAAAGCGAATCCAGCACCTCCGCGCGCTTATATTCATCATCCCCTGCGGGTATCATATCCGGCACCATCACCGCATGCATCCCCGCACTGAAAGCCGCAAGTATGCCGGCGGGAGAGTCCTCGAATACGATGCACTTTCGGGGCGGCACGCCCACCGCGCGTGCCGCAGTCAGGAACACCTCCGGATCCGGCTTGCCTCGTTTGACCATATCGCCGCATATCCTTGCATCAAAGCGATCCGCATGTGAAAATCCAGCGAAATAGTGCCCAACTATGCCCGTGCCGCTTCCCGTGGCCAACGCTATTCGATAGTCCCTGTTCCTGAGATAGTCCAATAGCTCCGTCACTCCCGCCTTGAGCGGGAGCCCGTTTTCCGTCACGCTGCGGCGCATATATTCATCCGCGCCGTCCCATATGCAGCCGGCATCAACGTCCGCACCGAAATGCTCCCTGAAAACCTCGCAGGCATGCGTCCTGTCCCTGCCTATCGTTTTACCTGTCACCTTCTGCGTCATCGGCAGCCCCATACGCCGTCCCGTCTCAAAAAACGCCTTCTCGGCCAAGCGTTCCGTATCGAACATAAGGCCGTCCATATCGAATATCGCAGCATAACCGCGTCCATCTCTCATAGTGCTAATACCGTTCTTCTGTTTATGATATGATTGGTGTACAGCATAGCCGCGCCGATAATTCCCGCATCGTTGCCCATGCTCGCGGGCAGTATGCGCCCTCGGAACTCGAAAAAGCTCTTTTGGGCCACGCCTTCGCGCACGGGTTCAAACAGCATATCCCCCGCCAGGCTCACGCCGCCGCCCAGCGCGATGACCTCCGGATCCAGCAAATCCACTATGGATGCAAGCGCGCTGGAGAGCGCGTCGGTATACTCCGAAAATAGCTTGATGCAGCCGCCGTCTCCCGCGCGGGCGCAGTCAATAACGGCGCGCGCGTCGATCTTATCGGCGGAGCCGGCCCGCGCAAGCAGCGCGGCGTTTCCGTTATGTGCGGCGCGTTTTCCCGCATCCGCAAGTGCAGTAGCAGAGCAAAGCGTTTCTATGCAGCCGCGCCTGCCGCAGGTGCACAGCGCTCCCCCGCTGTAATCCATAGTCATATGTCCCAGCTCCACGCCGCCGTTATTGCCGCCGTTGAACATCCTGCCGCCCAATATAAGCCCGCCTCCCACGCCGGTGCCCAGCGTCAGCAGCACCGCCGTGTTGCAGCCCATGAATACGCCCTTGTGCAGCTCCGCAAGCGCCGCGGCGTTCGCGTCGTTCGCAAGCAGCACCGGCACGTTGTACAGCGCCTGTACCTGCGCCCTTAACGGCACATCGTGAAAGCGCAGATTATATGCGTCTATCACGGTATCGCCTGCTGCGTCTATGCTGCCAGGCACGGCTATCCCCACGCTCTCGAGCATGGCGCCCTCCTCGCAGGACGCAAGCATGTCCTGCGAAAGCCGCTTCAGCAGCGCCGCCACCTGCTCCCCGTCCTCTCCCTGCGGGAAGGGTACGCTGACGCGGCGCACGATGCTCAGCTTTTCGTCTATAAGTCCTGCGGCTATGTTGGTACCGCCTATATCAAAGCCAAGTTTATACATCGCCGTTATCCTTTTGCTCCATAAGGGTGTTAATTCGCCCTTCAAAATCGCCCGCGGAATCGTAGCCCATGCGTTTAAGCCGGAACTTGCGCGCCGCCACCTCGATTATGGTGGCAATATTCCGGCCCGGGCTTACCGGCAGCTCGATACAGGGCAGACTGAGGCCGAGTATCTCGGTGTTCCGCTCCCCCATATGCATACGCTCGTACTCGCGCAGGCCGTCCTCCAGCCGGAGCGACAGCACCATATCTATATCCTTTTGCGGTATCACCGAGCCCACGCCGTATAGATAGCGCACGTCCACCACGCCTATGCCGCGCACCTCGATAAGATGCCGCGTAAGCTCCGGCGCACAGCCCACAAGCGTTTCATCCAGCCGGGTTATCTCCACAACGTCGTCCGCCACGAGCCGGTGGCCGGATTTCAGCATCTCCAGCGCGGCCTCGCTCTTGCCTATGCCGCTGTCCCCCGTTATCAGTATGCCTACGCCCACCACGTCCATCAGCACGCCGTGCATCAATATATGCGGGGCGAGCTTGCGCTCCAAAAACTGGGATATATCGTGGCTGAGCCGGCCCGTCTTGCGCTGCGAAAGCATCACGGGTATGCCGCGCGCCGCCGCGTGCTCCAGCAGCAGCTTGGGCGGGCGCTGGCCCCTTGCGCATACTATGCAGGGAATATCAAAGCCCACGAAGCGCTGCACCGCATCACTCAGCTGGGCGTATGTAAGGTCTGACAGATAGTGCATCTCGGCGTTGCCTATAAGCTGCACCCGCCTTGCCAAAAAGTCCTTGTAGTACCCGGTGAATTGGAGGCCGGGCCGGTTTATCTCATCGGAATTGAACTCTATCACGGCATCCGCGCAGCACAGCGCGTCCAGCTCCAGCTGGGCGCAAAGCTCCTCCACCGATACTATAACGGCCATTATGCTTCCCCCGCTTTCAACAGCAGCTCGTCTATCACCCATGCCACGGCGTCGTCGCCGCAGTCCGGAGCTATGACGTCCGCTATTTTTAATATAGGCTCGCGCGCGTCGCCTACGGCCACGCCCAGTCCCGCCCATTCTATCATTTCAGCGTCCAGCGTGTTGTCGCCCACGGCGCACACCTCGCTTTGGTCCACGCCCATGCGCTCGGCTATCCATTTTACCGCCGCCCCCTTGTGCGCATCCGGATGGTTTATCTCTATGAAGCCGGCCTTGGACTTGGCCACCTTGAGCCTGCCGCGATACCGTGCCTCCGCCGCGGCAGCTATGTCCTCCACCTGCTCCGGCTCGGTCAAATACAGCACCTTGGGCACGTTTTGCCAGCTTTTTTTGCGTATATCCGGATCCACTATGAGCGGCAGCTCCAAAAAGCTTACGTATTTTTCCACAAACGCGCAGCTTTTCTCGGTCACGACCGCGTCACCCTGATATATGTGCGCGTGTATGCCTATCTCACGCGCAAATTCCAATGCGTCCGTCACCAGCTCCGGCTCCACCGTAAGCAGTCTCACGCACTTGCCCGTACGGGTATCGGTTATCAGCGCGCCGCCGTAGTTTATGATAAGGCCCTCTATATTGAGCGGCTTCCATATGAAGGACGAGCCGTAGTAGCCGCGCCCGGTAGCCACTGTAACAAAAATGCCCGCAGCCTGTGCGCGCGCAATGGCGGCGGCGTTTCCATCGGGCACCTCCCGCGCGTTCAGTGTGAGCGTATCGTCAATATCCAGCGCCAAAAGCCTATACATATTAACCCCGCTTCTTATTTAATCATGTTCCGCCGTATATTTTACCATTGCGCCGCTGTACCGTCAAACCGCAAAAGTGTGTAACAGGCTTGATTCCCCGCCGCGCATGATATAAAATACACTTGAAACCGATATAGGAGGCATACGCATGAAAAACCTGTTCTTTGCCGGGCGGCTGCTGTGTATAGCGCTGCTTCTTGCAAGCCTGATCGCGTGGGTAGCTTCCGGCGCATGGTGGTGGTTCTTTATTATACTCGCCGTCCATATTGCCGAAGCGCTTTTTGCCGGCATAAGAGTCGGCAGCCAACACGGTAAAAGCATTGTGTTTTCCTTCATATCCACCATGCTGTTCGGACTGTGCTGGTGGCTTGCGCTCAAGCTGGGCTATCTTGAATAAAACGCCGCCCGCTGCAGCATACCTACGTACATTGTAAACCGATCCCCCGGCCAAAAGCCGGGGGATATTTTTGATATGTAAAAACGGCCATGGGTACGATGCTTCTGCGCCCTATTCTTTTTCCGATCCGTCCGCATGAAAATAGGCATATACCTTCTGTGCCGCCGGGCGCGTCATGCCGGGTGCCGCTGCAAGCTCCTCCACAGTGGCGGTCTTTATTGCGTCCAGCGTAACGAATTTATCGAATAGTATGCGTCGGCGTTTTTCCCCCACCCCTTCTATCTCCATAAGCGTGGAATGCAGCGTATTCTTTCCCCGCAGGCTGCGGTGGTAGGATATGGCGAAGCGATGCGCCTCGTCTCTTATGCGCTCCAGCACATGCAGCGCGGGGTCTCCGCGCTTAAGAACGAGCGGTTCTGCACTGCTTGGAATAATTATCTCCTCGTTGCGCTCGGCAAGGCCTATGGCGGGTATGTGAGAAAGGCCGAACTCGTCCAGCACGGCAAGCGCCACGTTGAGCTGGCCCCGCCCGCCGTCCACCACCAGCAGGTCGGGCAGCTTATTGAACCGGGCGTCCCCCTCCATGGCGCGGCTGAAGCGCCGATTCAGCATCTCCCGCATTGCAAGATAATCGTCGCCGTCCGCCTCCGCACGTATGCGGAAACGGCGATATTCGTTCTTATCCGGTACGCCGCCGGTGAACACCACCATACACCCCACGGTATCCCGGCCCTGTATATGCGAGTTGTCGTAGCACTCCATCCTGTCCGGCAGCTCGTCCAGCCCTATCAGGCCGGTCAGCCGCGTTAATGCGCCCGTTCCGCGCTCCCATGCGCGGTGCTCCAGCTCCCGCGCCTTGATTATTGCGTCGCAGCCGTTGGTATACGCCATCTCCGCCTGCTTAAGCTTATCCCCGCGCTTGGGGCATATCAGCGTCGCTTTTTTGCCGCGTTTTTCGCCGAGCCACGCCTCCAGCGCCTCCGCATCCGCCGGCAGGGTCTTTACGATTATTTCCCGGGGAACATAGCCGCTGTCCGAGTAAAACTGCGCCAAAAAGGAACGCATCACATCCGGCTCCGTCTCGCCCTCGCAGGACATACGCATACAGCGCGTGCCCACTATCTTGCCACGCCGCTCGAACAACGCAAACACGACCGCGTCCGCATCGTCCCGCACAAAGGCAAAAATGTCCCGCTCGGTATCCGATGCGGCTATGGCGCGCTGGCTCGCTTCGAGCTGGCGCACCGATGCTATGCGGTCCCGCTCCACGGCGGCGCGCTCGAAATCCAGCGCGTCCGACGCGCTTTGCATACGCTCCTCCAGCAGCTTTATCAGCGGCTCCGTCTTGCCCTCCAAAAAGCCCGAAACGCTTATAAGCAGCGCGTGATACTCCTCCCGCGTGACGTTGCCGGAGCAGGGGGCGCAGCACTTGCCAAGATGGTACATCAGGCAGGGGCGTTCACCGCGCGCTATCGCTTTTTTTATATCCTTTTTGCAGTGTCTCACCGGAAAGAAATCGCGTATGGCGGCCAGAGCCTCCTTTAGAGATAGGGCGCTGAGGTACGGCCCGAAGTACTTCGCGCCATCGTTTTCCACCCGGCGCACCACCTCAAAGCGCGGAAAATCCTGCCTTACATCCAGCCGTACATACGGAAAATGCTTGTCGTCCTTCAGCAGTATGTTGTAGCGCGGCTGCAGGTGTTTTATAAGGTTGCTTTCCAGCGTGAGCGCCTCGGTCTCGTTGGCGCATAGTATGTACTCAAAATCCGATATGTGGCTTACCATGGCCGCGACCTTCACGTCCATGTTCTTTTTTGATTGAAAATACTGCCGAACGCGGTTTTTCAGGCTTATGGCCTTTCCTACGTATATCACGTCGCCCTGCGCGTCCAGCATCCTGTACACGCCGGGAGAATCCGGCAGCAGCGCGAGCTTGTCGGTCAGTTTTTCACTAAGTCCATCCATGTATGCATTATAGCATACCCGCGCCCTGCGTCAAAAGCCCTGTCTTCTAAACAGCCGTACCCGTCCGCAGAATACCCTTGATACCAGCTCCAGCAGCGCGTCCCCCGTGCCGCCGGACAGATCGTATACAGTTATACGCTCCGGAGCCAGCCCCACCAGCATACTTATCACGCCTTCGCTGGTACAGTTTTCGTAATCTATGCGCGCGTCACTATCGTCGGTCAGCGTACAGCTGCCGTCCGGGTTGAGTATAAGCGACAGCTCGCGCACCCTCGACGGCGCAAGCCTGTAAAACGCCGCCAGCACCCCCATCATCTCGGCATATTCTTTTTTCAGCATATGCTCCTGCGCGGCGGCCATCACGGCGCTTTCCCAGCCCGCCACCACATCCGGCATACGGAAGCGCACAAAGCCCTCCGCCATGAGCAGCTCGTTTTTTCCGTAATGCAGCTTTAGCTCCTCCGCCACGCGTTCAAGCCCCGATGCGCTCACCCGTACGTTGGATATGGCGTTTGCGAGCACCTGCTGCTTATCTCGCACGGTGAAATCGAGCGCGTTCACCATGCGCGCCATCTCAAGCTGCGCAAGATCGTTTTTAAGCACGCCGGACGCCGCGCGGCACCATATGTCCAGCTCCGCTTCTCCGCTTATCCTTGCCAGCGCGCAGTTATCCCCGCCTTCCCCATACAGCATATCGCCGCAGCCCAGCCTGTCTAGCCGGGCTTTTATCAGTTCGCGCAGATCCGCCTCATATTCCCTCGTGCATAGCGCACACAAACGCATACAAACTCTCCTGCGGGCATTTTAGCCCCTATCATAACTATGCCGAAACACGCACAGCTGTTCTATTATGCGCAGCAAGCAACGCGCTTTCATCATGCAAATCGTGGCAATGGCGTTAAGCGGTTGCCGAAGCTTGACATTTGCGCGGCGAAAGCATATAATCACATTCGATAATATTTGTGCGGAAAGACCGGGAACACGCCGCCGCCACCGCTGCATTTTCAGAGAGAAGCGCCGTTTTGGCTGCAAGCGCTTTATGCAAGGGCGACAGGATACCGCCCCGTGACCGCAATCGCCGCCGGCACGTTACGCCGGATTTGAGTGGGTTTATCCAACTGGGGTGGAACCGCGGATGATACAGTTGCGTCCGTCCCCTGCAATGCGCAGGGGGCGTTTTTTATACTTAAATTATTTGATATTGATATGGAGGAGCTACATTTATGAAGATCACATTGCCCGATGGCACACTGCACGAATACGCCGACGGTATGACGGCGCTGGACATCGCGGAATCCATAAGCCCGCGGCTGAAAAAGGCCACCCTCGCCGCCGAGATAGACGGGGTGCGTTCGGATGCGTTTGCTCCCATGCACGGCGACCATGAGTTAAAGCTGCTTACCTTTGCGGATGAAAACGGCCGCTGGGCATACCGGCACACCGCCAGCCACATACTTGCGCAGGCCGTAAAGCGCCTGTACCCATCCGCCAAGCTCGCAATAGGCCCGGCCATAGAGAACGGCTTCTATTACGACTTCGACGTGGAGACCCCGTTTACACCGGAGGATCTTGCGGCAATAGAAAAGGAGATGGAGAATATCTCCCATGAAAGCCTGCCGCTTTCCCGCTTTGAGCTGCCTCGCGTCGAAGCCATAGAGTATATGCGGAAGCTGGACGAGCCGTACAAGGTGGAGCTGATACAGGATCTGCCGGAGGACGCCGTGATAAGCTTCTACAAGCAGGGCGACTTTGTGGATCTCTGCGCCGGTCCACACGTGGAATCCACCGGCAAGGTGAAAAACATGAAGCTGATGAACCTCGCCGGCGCATACTGGCGCGGAAACGAAAAAAACAAGATGCTGCAAAGGATATACGGCACGGCGTTTGAAAAGCGCGCGGATCTCGACGAATATGTCACCCGCATAGAAGAAGCCAAAAAGCGCGACCACAACAAGCTGGGCCGCGAGCTGGAGCTGTTCACCACGGTAGACGTCATAGGCCAGGGGCTGCCCATACTGCTGCCCAAGGGCGCGCGCGTAGTGCAGCTGCTTGAGCGCTTCGTGGAGGACGAGGAGCAGCGCCGCGGCTATCTGCTTACCAAGACCCCGTTTATGGCCAAACGCGAGCTTTACAAGATAAGCGGCCACTGGGACCACTACCGCGACGGCATGTTCATAATGGGAGACAAGGCGGATCAGGACGACGATACCAAGGAAATATTCGCACTGCGCCCCATGACCTGCCCGTTCCAGTTCATGGCATACCTCAACCGGCCGCGCTCCTACCGTGACCTGCCGCTGCGCTATAACGAGACCAGCACGCTGTTCAGAAACGAATCCTCCGGCGAAATGCACGGCCTTATCCGCGTGCGCCAGTTCACCATAAGCGAAGGGCACCTCGCCTGCCGTCCGGATCAGGTAGAGGACGAGTTCAAGGGCTGTTTGGATCTTGCTCAGTATTTCCTAACCATACTGGGCTTTGAAAACGACATCACCTACCGTTTCTCGCTTTGGGATGAGAACAACAAGGATAAGTACATAGGCGACAAGGCCAAATGGGAGGAAACGCAGGCCAAGATGCGCGATATACTCAACGACCTCGGCGTAAATTACTATGAGGCGGCTGGCGAGGCGGCGTTCTACGGGCCCAAGCTGGATATCCAGATGAAGAACGTACACGGCAAGGAAGATACCCTCGTCACCATACAGATAGACTTCCAGCTTGCCGAGCGCTACGGCATGGTGTATACCGATGCCGACGGCGAGAAGAAATACCCCGTGGTGCTGCACCGTACCAGCATGGGCTGCTACGAGCGCACGCTGGCACTGCTAATTGAAAAATATGCCGGCGCGCTGCCCACGTGGATGGCGCCGGAGCAGGTGCGCGTGCTGCCGCTGACCGACCGCACGGCGGACGCATCCGGCGAGATAGCCCAAAAGCTTCAGACGCTCGGCGTGCGCGCCGAGGTGGACTACCGCAATGAGAAGATAGGCTTCAAAATACGCGAGGCGCAGATGCAGAAGGTGCCTTACATGCTGGTCATAGGCGACAAGGAGGTCGAAGCAAACGTCGTAGCCGTGCGCAGCAGAAAGAACGGCGATCTTGGCACGATGGCGCTGGACGCGTTCTGCGATATGCTCATCAAAGAGATAAACGAGAAAACGCACGACTAAGCCTGCATACCTCGATATAAAAGGCGGCCCGCTTTGTTATAAAGCGGGCCGCTGTCCGTATGGTTTTATGTGTTTTTCATTATCACGCTCTCGATGACGTCCGACGCATGCTCACAGGCGTCAAAGCACTGCTCCAGCGATTCAAACAGGCTCATCCATATCATGAGTGTGCGCGCATCGCTCTCGCTGGTAAACAGCTTGCGCATACTCGCCGAATGAAGCGCGTCGCCGCGGCTTTCCAGCGTATTTACTTCGATTATCAGGCCGGAAATGGTCTTGGAGTTTTTAAAATGCTTAAACTCGGCCACGGCCGTCTCCAGCGCCGTACAGGCGTTAACTGCAAGCGCGGTAAATTCCAGCGTCTCCGGGCGTATGCTTTGTATATTGAACATATACACCCTGCACATAACGTCGTCCAGCGAGTCCACCACGGTATCCAGCTCCTGTGCGAGCGATACGATATCCTCGCGCTCTATTGGGGTGATGAACTCATGCGCCAGATACTCCATCATCTCATGCTTTATCGCATCGGCCGCATTCTCTATACGGTGCATCTCCTCCACCCGCGCCGAAAAGCCTTCGCTGCGGAAATCAGCCAGCGCTCCGTGCAGAAAATTCGCAGCCGCGGTGGCCTGCTTAGCCGTGCGCAAAAACGCATCGAAGTAATCAAAGCCCTTCTTTTTACCCGTTAGACCCATATCGTCCTCCTAAAATATCAGCATAAACAGCTTGGTCATTAGATACCCCACCAGCCCGCAGCCGGGAAACGTCAGTATCCAGGCAAGGCACATATCCTTTACTATCGCCCAGTTCACAGCGGAAAGTCGTTTGGATGCGCCAACGCCCATTATCGCGGTGGTCTTGGTGTGCGTGGTGCTTACGGGTATGCCGGTAAGCGAAGACAGCAGCAAACAGCCCGCCGCGCCCAGATCGGCGGCAAAGCCTTGATAAGTCTGCAGCTTCACCATATCCATACCTACGGATTTAATTATGCGATAACCGCCTATCGATGTACCCAGCGCCATCACTGCAGAGCAGAGCACCATAAGCCATACCGGGATGGTGAATGTGGTAGTGCTTCCCTGTCCTGCGGCAAGGGCTATGCCCAGCAAAAACACGCTGATGAACTTTTGCCCGTCCTGCGCGCCATGCATGAACGCCATTGACGCGCCGCCGAATATCTGCGCGCCGCGGAAAAACCGCACGGTCTTTTTGCGGTCCATGTTGCGGCAGACGGCCTCAGTAAGCCGCGTTGCACCAAAGCCTGATACAAAGCCCAGCACAGTGGACAGCCCCAGCCCGTACAGCACCTTTACCCATTCGGCCGGGTTTATGCCGGAAAAGCTGCCGTGCAGCGCTATCGCCGCGCCGGACAGTCCCGCTATTAGCGCATGGCTTTCGCTTGTGGGTATGCCGAAGCGCCACGCCGCCGTAGCCCATACCACTATCGCAAACAGCGCGGCACACAGCGCCACGCTCGCATCGGCTGCATTGCCTCCGAAATCCACCATATTATATATGGTCATGGCGACCTTGGCATTTATCGTAGTCATAACGAGTACGCCTAAAAAATTGCACACCGCCGCCATGATAATTGCCGAGGATGCCTTCATAGCCCGCGTGGAGACACAGGTAGCTATCGCGTTGGGTGCGTCCGTCCATCCGTTTACAAGGATAACGCCCAACGTAAGCGCCGCTGTGACCGCCAGCAGCGGGTTGGTAATAAGTTGGCTAATAAAATCGCCTAAACCTACGCTCAACTGTTGCGGATACCTCCCGATATCAAATACGCACCGCACCCGTACGCCGGGCTTTGCGCCGCGCATATTATATCATCCTCCCTATGCCTGCCGCAATCCAGAATATAGCAGTGCGGCGGCAATGTCGAAAAGTCTATGCGTCAAAAAAGCAGGATGCCCAAAACGGGCATTTCTTGTTGACAAGTAACCTAACCTAAAGTATAATTGGCTTTGCGGTTTTGACCGAACCCTCACATGCGGCCATGGCGGAATAGGCAGACGCGTACGTTTGAGGGGCGTATGGGAGACCGTATGAGTTCAAGTCTCATTGGCCGCACCAATAAAAAAGAGCACCTATGGTGCTCTTTTTTATTGGTACAGCATATTGACGAAGCTTATAGCCATAGCCCGCGCAAGCGGGCACAGTCGCGCCGGTGACACGATTTTCGCGTCCGCCTTTGCATACAAGCGAGATGCCGGCAGCTGTTTTCAAAGCCAGGCATAACAGCGCAGGCCCCCGAGGCATTGATGCTCGCGGGGGGCCTGCGTTTTGCTTTTAGTTTGATATCAGCCAAGCTCCTCTATTGCGGCCTGCGCAAAGGAGTTATCCACCAGATCGGTAAGCGCAATGCGGGTGGTAAGCTCGCCTGCGCCCTCGACAATGTCCTGCAGGCGGGTAAATGACTCCTCGCTCATCACCGGCGTCTGCGCCCACGAATCAGTTTCGCGGTAGCTGACGGCTACGGCGGTAAGCGTTTCCAGCTCGGAATCCGGGAAGAACGGCAGCATAGCCTCCGCAATCTCCTCGGCGGGAGCGGTCTGCACCCATTTCTGCGCGCGGTATATTGCGCGGACGAACGCCTCTACAAACTCCGGATCGTCTTGTATGGTCTCCTGCCGCACCATAAACGCGGTGTACGGCACCTCGCCGCTGTCCACGCCTATGTTGGTAACTATGTATCCCTTGCCCGCCGCTTCGAACTGGCTCGCGTTGGGTTCAAACAGCGCCACATAGTCGCCGGTACCGCTTTCAAACGCGCCGCCTATCAGATTGAATTGGATGTTGCTTATCACCTCTACGTCCTCGCCGGGGGTAAGGCCGTTCTGTTTCAGCACGTATTCCAAGGTCATAAACGGCATCCCGCCGGGACGTCCACCTATCACTGATTTGCCGCGCAGGCTCTCCCATGTGAAGTTGGGCTCCTCTTCACGCCCGATCAGGAAGGAGCCGTCCCGCTTGGTAAGCTGCGCCACCACCATGGGATGATCCTCCTTGCCCTGCGCCACAACGTAAACGCCGGTCTCAGGCCCCATCAGCGCCACATCCGCCTCGCCGGCAAGCAGCGCAGTCATGCTTTTATCGCTGCCGCCGCCGGTGATTATCTCAAGCTCTATCCCCTCGTCCTCAAAGTAGCCCAGCGATACAGCCACATACAGCGGCGCGTAGAACACCGAGCGGGTCACCTCGTTTAACACCACATGTCTAAGCTCGGTCTTGGGCGCGCAGCCCACGAACATGGCGGCAAGCATCAGCGCGCCGATAAGAAGTGCCAGCATCCTTTTTGCCATAAATATCAAACCTCCGCATTGCAAGATGCTTTATCTATATTCCCGTGCGCGAAAAAGGTGCAAAAAAAGCGGGGTGCAGCTGCAATCCCCGCTAAAGCAAAATGCTCTATGCGTCGCGCCTGTGCAGCGCCTGCGTGCAGATATAATGAACGAAGGCTACCAGCGCAAGCAGTATGGCCGCGCCAAACAGCACAAGGTTGAAATCCCCCATCTGGTCGAACGGCGCAAAGTTTTTAAGCAGTGTTGCCAGCACACTCGCAGTAAAAAAGCCCGTTGCAGACTTGCCAAACCAGTCCGCGCATACTACCACGCCACGCTTGAACAGCAGCGCGCCGCCCAACAGCATCACAAGTTCCTTGGCCGCAACTACCACCAGCATGTACAGCGGCAACCAGCCTCCAATATAAAAGCACGCCATAGCGGTAAGCAGCATCAGCTTGTCCGCCAGCGGATCCAGCACCTTGCCCACGTCGGTTATCCAGTTGTTGCGGCGGGCAAGATAGCCATCCAGCAGGTCGGAAAAAAAAGCTGTGAGGTATATGGCTATACACAGCGCGTACTTCGCTTTGAAGAAGCAATATGCAAACACGCCTACCAGCAGCAGCCGAAACGCGGATATGATGTTTGGGATATTCTTCATATACACCTCCAAAGTATTTAATTATAGCCCGCAACGCCGCATTTGTCGATATCTAACACGACCCGTCGCGCCGTCTGCGCGCCTTGCCGCCCGGCGCGGCAAATGGGATTGCCGGGCCCCATGGTTCTGTGTTACAGTAATTATATATAAGACAAGGCCGACCAACGGAAAGGCGCTCTATGAAACAGAACCATCCCGCTAAAAGCCCCGCATCTGCCAACCGGCCTGCGGAGGCCTTGACGACGATATTTGTCTCCGCGTTGTTCCTTATACTGCCTCTTGCCGTTCACGATACATTCCATGATGCCACGGGAGCAAAACACATCGTGTTCTGTATGCTTTCGGGCGCATACCTGCTTGCGCTGGGCTGTATATGTTTGGCAAGGCTTATTAGGCACAGGCCGCTGTACGGCGCAAAGCTCGCTCCTGCGGACTGGTTTTTTGTTGTCTTCCTTGCTGCGGGCATCGCAGCGTCGCTGCTGTCGGGCTATGCGGCAAATGCCGTAATTGCGCACGACAACCGCTATCAGGGCATAGTTACAATGCTGCTGTACGGCGCGCTGTTCCTTGCGCTCAGACGCTATGGGCACTTTACGCCCGCACTGCGCTTTTTCATGCTTTTTGCATACGTCATCGTCTGTACTCTGGGCATACTTAACCAGCTTCAGCTAGACCCGCTCGGGTATATATCGGCGCTGATCCCCTCCGACCATTCAAGATTTACCTCCACAATAGGCAACATCGGTTTTTACGGCGCATACTGCGTGCTGCTGTTCCCCATACCTTTATCGCTGTTCCTGCGCGCACGCAAAAGAAGAGCTTCCGCGCTATATGCCGCTATTACGCTGATAGGTCTGTTCGGGACCATGGCAGCGAGCACTGAAAGCTCCCTTATGGGGCTGCTTACAGCGCTTTTGATACTTCCCATGCTTTGCCCTGATGAGCATACCCTCAAGCGGTATTTCTATACGCTGCCGGCGCTTATACTGGCCATGCAGCTGTACGCGCATACGGTGCTGGCGTTCGATGGCTACAGTCTGTCCCGCCTGACTCGGCTGCTGCTCAGCTATCCGCTTTGGGCGGCGGCGCTGGCCGTCACCGTTATACTCGCCCTGCTTGCCCGCAAATGGACGGCCGAAGGCGTTTTGCGCGTAAAGCGCGCATACCAGATCGTCTTGTTCTCCCTGTTAGGTGCGGGTATAGCCGCTATCGTGCTTATAAACCTATTCTTTGCTGACGCCATGCCTCCGCTGATTGCAAAATATGCCGTGATAACCCCCGAATGGGGCACCGACAGGGGACGCATATGGCAGGGCATGATGAAGCTGGAGGCGGACTTCTCGCCCATGCAGCTGGCGATAGGCGGCGGCAGCGGCTGCGTGGCAAGATGGGACATCGAGCACAGGTTGTTTGCAGACGCCATAATAGACTCCGCGCACAATGAGTATCTGCACTATTTAGCTACGCACGGAATAATCGGCCTTGCGGCATATCTGGCGTTTATAGGCTCCTCCGTTTCCCGCGGGCTCAAGCGCGGAGACGATCTCACACGCTGCTATGTATGCGGCTGTATCGCATATGCGGTTCAAGCCACGGTAAATATTGCCCAGCCGTTCACCACACCGATGTTCCTCGCACTGATGTTCCTGCTTCCCTCCTCTCCCCGCACGGACGGGCAGACGCTTGAACGCAAGTATGCCTCGGTATACCTTGCCATCGGGCTGGCCGGGGCTTTGGCGGCGTTTGCCGTCGGGCTCATATTCACTACCCCAGCCTGAGCTTTTCGCCTTTGCGCCGCCCTTATCCGCGCTTGCATACACCGCTGTATTTGTTTATACTGAATATATGATCGGTCGATTGGCCGACCGGTGCGCAATAGGGGGGTGACGATATGCCGCGCAAGCATGGAGAATACGCCAGCGTACGCGAATGTATACTTGCAGTATCCGCGCGCCTGTTTGCCGAGACCGGCGTACGCGGCGCGAGCCTCAACGATATAGCGGACGCTGCGCAGCTTGCCAAGGGCACCCTGTATTACTATTACCCCGCCAAGGACAATCTGGTGCTGGAGGTGGCAGGAATAAACGCCGCCGCGTTCACCGACGATGTGTTTTTGTGGGTAAGCACCCTCTCGCGCGAAAGCTCGCTGCACGACTCCGCAGAAAAGCTGGTAGTCGCGCTCTGCTCCGACGTACAGCGGATGCGGCTGCACGCCGTGCTGTGCGCCGAGGCGTCCTCCAGCAATCCCGCGCTGAGCGCGCTGCTCATAAACGCATACCACGAATGGACGGTGATGCTGGAGCTGGGCATACTCAAGCTGCAGGCAATGCCGGATGTGCATATGCGCAGCCAACTTTTTTTCGCCTGTTTGGATGGCTTCATGCTGCAATCCCCCGCAAGCCTTACAGAGCTGGACACTAGCATGCTGGTAAACGTGCTGTGCGGCGGGTAAACAGCCGCAGCAAGGCGACCATTCCCCGCCTCGTACCGGAGGCCTTTTTATTTATGCGGCGTACGGGTTGCAAAAGCGCCCGCCGTGGGATAAAATACAGTTTAATATTTGTATGTATCGGAGGATAATATCATGGTAAAGCTGGCTGAGCTTGTACGGGCGCCCGAAAAGCACACCGGAGCGATAACGGTATCCGGTTGGATAAAGACCGCGCGCGAAAGCAAGAATATAGGCTTTATCGAGCTTACGGACGGCTCCTGCTTCAAAACCGTCCAAATAGTATATGAGCACGGCGATATAGACCCCGCCGCCATAAAGGATTTTTGCACGGGCTGCGCCATAGAGGTAACGGGCGAGCTGGTGCTTACGCCGGACGCGCCCCAGCCATTCGAGGTGAAGGCCTCAAGCATAACCGTGCTTGGCGGCTGCGCTGCGGACTATCCGCTGCAGAAAAAGCGCCACAGTTTGGAGTTTTTGCGCACCATACAGCATCTGCGGCCCCGCACAAATACCTTCCAGGCAGTATACCGCGTGCGCGCGGTGGTTGCGCAGGCAATACACCGTTTCTTTGATGAGCGCGGGTTTTTGTACGTCCACACCCCGATAATCACCGGCAGCGACTGCGAGGGCGCAGGCGAGATGTTTCAGGTGACCACGCTGGGTATAAGCGACCCGCCGCGCACGGAGGACGGCAAGGTGGACTATTCTGAGGACTTCTTCGCCAAGCCCGCCAACCTCACTGTGAGCGGCCAGCTCTACGGAGAGGCGTTCGCGCTGGCGTTCGGCGACATATACACGTTTGGCCCGACGTTCCGCGCAGAGGATTCCAACACCGCCCGCCACGCCGCAGAGTTTTGGATGATTGAGCCCGAGATGGCGTTTTGCGACCTCGCAGGCGACATGGACGTAGCCGAGGCTATGGTAAAATACATAATACGCACGGTGATGGAGCGCTGCCCCGACGAGCTGGAGTTCTTCAACAAGTTTGTGGATAACACACTGCTTGAGCGGCTGGATAACGTTGTAAACAGCGAATTTGCACGCATTACCTACACCGAGGCCGTCGAGCTGCTCAAAAGCAGCGGCGTGGAATTCAAGTACCCCGTTGAATGGGGCTGCGACCTGCAAACCGAGCACGAGCGCTATATAACCGAGCAGATATACAACAAGCCCGTATTCGTAACGGACTACCCCAAGGCGATCAAGGCGTTTTACATGCGCATAAACGATGACAACAACACCGTGGCAGCGGCGGATCTGCTGGTTCCCGGCGTGGGCGAGATAATCGGCGGCAGTCAGCGTGAGGAGCGCTACGACGTGCTGATGCAGCGCATTGAGGAGCTGGGCATGGATATGAGCGGCTACGATTGGTATCTCGACCTTAGGCGCTACGGTGGCGTAAAGCACGCAGGCTACGGGCTGGGCTTTGAGCGGATGGTAATGTACGTTACCGGCGTTGCGAACATACGCGACGTGCTCCCCTTCCCCCGCACCACCGGCAGCATGGACAGCTGAATACACCCGTATTTAGAATAATAAGCGTCCCAACATCATAAACATACATTACGAAACCAAAGCAATAATAACGCTTTGGTTTTTGTATAGATATACCTTTTGCGGTAAATAATGATATCAACAATACTAAACCTTAGTCAGGGGGACATATGCTTATGACAGTTAACAAAAAAGGCTCTGCACACTCGGGCTGGCGCAGTCAGGAGGATGAGCTGCTGTTTGAACGGGTGGAGCAGGGAAGAAGGTGCGGTATGCCGCTGAAGGCTGTGTTCTTTGACGTGGCCAAGCGCACGGGGCGGCAGCCCAACAGCGTGCGCAACTACTATTACGCAAGGGTACGCGCGGGGGATCCGGCGCTTTCCGGCGCGCATTGCAGCGCGTTCGTACCCTTCACTCAGGATGAGGAGCTGCGGCTGCTAAAAACCGTGCTTACTAAACATGCCGCCGGGAAAAGCGTGCGCGCCATAGCACTGGAGCTGGGCAACGGCGACGACAAGCAAATGCTGCGCTATCAAAACAAATACCGCGCCCTGATTAAAAGCGCCCCCGCGCAGGTGCGCGAAGCGCCATCGCCGATCTCGCGCGAAGAAGGTTTTTAAAAGCGCCCCCGCGCAGGTGCGCGAAGCCCTGCGCCAGCTGGAGGCGGAGGGGATACCCGCGTTTGATCCGTATGCAATAAGGCCCGCCAAAAAGGCGCAGCCAAACAACCTGGTGGACGTGGTAAGCGCCGTGGTAAACGATTTGGACCGGGTAGAAGGTTTGGATGTTACTGTTTTTTTTGAAAACCTGGGCGCGCTGGCGCTTGCAGCGGGAAGGCGCACAGAAGCCGCGCAGCATAGCGGCGAGCTGGATGAGTTAAAGGCCAAATGCCGCTCCCAGCAGGCAGAGCTATGCGCCCAGCGCGAGCGTTTCAACGCGCTGCTTGGCCTGCACCGGCAGCTAATAAGCGTAAACCGCGAATTTCTGGGGCTTACCGGCGTTACCAAGATGAGCGCCCTTTCCGGCTACATCCACGAGCTTTCGCAAAACGTTGAGGATTGCGAAAAGCTGCTCAGGGAATACTGATACGCTCCATCATGCGGCCTTATACCCCAGCGTATAAGGCCGGCTTTTTTG
>CAZXRQ010000027.1:0-24122 GCA_964642795.1 uncultured Oscillospiraceae bacterium
CGCACGGGTCGCCAGACCGGATTTAACATTAAGGGCTTCGGCCCTTAATAATCCCCGGGGGGGTGGCGGTAGGCTAAAGGAGCCGGCTATTGCCGGCTCCTCTTGCTAACTTCTATAATGCTGATTATATCATTCCGGCTCGATAAGGCCGTAGTTGCCATCCTTGCGCAGATAGATGACGTTGATCTGGCCGGTATCGCCGTTTGTGAACATGTAGAAGGAATGGCCCAGCAGTTCAAGCTGCAGCATGGCTTCTTCCACAGTCATTGGCTTGATGTCGAAGCGCTTTATGCGCACAACACGGCGCGGCTCATCGTCAGCCTCATCATCGCGCAGCTCGGAGTATACCAATTCCTCGCGGAATGCGCCCGCGCGCAGATTCTTTTCGAGCTTTGTACGGTGACGAACGATCTGTTTTTCAACCTTGGCCAATACGTTATCAATAGAGGCGTACATGTCCCCAGAAACCTCTTCTCCGCGGATTATTCCGCCGGAATACGGTATTGTGACCTCGACGATATGCCGGTTGTGCTCAACGGCCATCGCAACGTTTACCTCGGTATCCTCGGGAAAATACTTATCCAGCTTGGATACCTTTTTGGTCACCAGATCATTGAGATAATCGGAGACTTCGATGTTCTTTCCAATGATAGAAATACGCATTATGCCGCTCTCCTTTCCCGCCCCGCTTCGCAGGGCCTTATCTTTTCTTTAATTCAGTATATCATAAATACGGGCGCGAAAAATGGAAAAATCGTAAACTGTTGGTGTTTCTTTTATCTATTTTTTCGCACACCCACGACAGCCCTTGCAGGACTGGCTGCAGCAGTGGCAGCCGCCCCTTGCGCGCCGGAATGCTTTTACGGCGCAGTACGCCGTCCATGCCAGTATAGCGCCTGCAAGCAGGCAGGTTATAAACAGGTTATCAGACAAACAGCCCTCCTATGAAGTAAACGGCCAGCGACGCCACATACGCTATTGCTATTTGATATGCTACGGCAAACACCGTATACCTTGCGCTGCCCAGCTCGCGCCGCATGGTGGCGACGGCTGCTATGCAAGGCGTGTACAGCAGCACAAACACCAAAAACGCATATGCCGAGCGCGGCGTAAACGTGCCGGAAAGCGCGCCCATTATCACTCCGCTTTCAGCTGATAGACTGAAACCGTAGAACATTGCCAGCGACGACACCACCGCCTCCTTGGCTATAAGCCCTGTAAGCAGCGCCACCGCCACCTGCCATGTGCCAAAGCCCATCGGGGTAAACGCCGGGGCTATCAATCCGCCGATTTTACCGAGTATGCTGTCGCCCGCGTCCTGCACCATCGCAAACGAAATATCAAAGCTCTGCAAAAACCACAGCACCACGCTCATGGCGAATATGATTGTGCCAGCTTTTTCAATAAAGTGCGATACTCGCTCCCACACATGCGTAAACACATTGCGTGCCGAGGGCATACGGTATGGTGGCATTTCTATCATAAACGGCGCATCCTGTCCGTGAAACAGCGTATCCTTAAACAGCAGCCCGGACAGTATGCCCACCACGATGCCCAGCGCATACAGACTGAATATAACGAGCCCCCGTCCCTGCGCAAAAAACGCGCCCGCGATAAGGCCGTATACCGGCAGCTTGGCCGAGCAGCTCATAAAAGGCAGAAGCAGTATCGTCATACGCTTATCCTTGAGATTGTCCATGGTGCGCGCACCCATCGCGGCTGGTACGGTGCAGCCAAACCCCATCAACAGCGGTATGAAGCTTTTGCCCGAAAGACCGAACCGGCGCATAGGCTTATCCATAATAAACGCTATACGGCTCATATAACCGCTGTCCTCCAGTATCGAAAGGCACAAAAACAGCAGCGCTATCTGCGGCAGGAAGGTAAGCACCCCGCCTACGCCGGTCAAAATACCGTCGCATACGAGGCTTACAAGCCACTCGTCCGCCGCGCCCGAAAGTACCCCGCGCACCGCAGGAACCAACACATCGCCTATCAGCGTGCCCACGATATCGCTAAGCCAGGCGCCCAGCGTGCCAAACGTAAGCATGAATATACCCAGCATTATAAGGAAAAACACCGGCAGTGCAAGGTATTTATTGGTCAACACCCTGTCTATCGCGTTTGATTGGGTGGGCTCGCCTGTTTTTGTGGCGCGCGTCAGCGATGCAGCGCATACCCTCTCCACATAGCGGTAGCGCATATCCGCCACGCGGGTCTCGCCATCGCCCAGCGGCGCCGACGAGCCGTAGCGTTCCACTATTGCAGCTACGCTCTTGGCGTCGGGTTCTTCCAGCTTGAGCGCATCCAGCACCAGCGCGTCATTTTCCAGCAGCTTGATCTCCGCCCAGTGCGGCGGCAGGCCCGCGGCCTTTGCGTATGGTTCGATTATGCTGCCTATGCGGTGATGCTCCAAATGCGTATAGTCGTCATAAACATCGTCCGGCTCAATGTTGAATCCCTCGTGCAGCTGCGCATGTGCAGCGTATATCAGCTTGCCAGCGTTGCTGACCAGATCGTCCACGCCCATTCCCGTGCGGGCGCTTATGGGCACGACAGGCACGCCAAGCTCCAGCGACAGGCGTTTAACGTCTATGCAGTCGCCACTCTTCTCCACCTCGTCCATCATGTTAAGCGCAATTATCATGGGGCGCTCCAGCTCCAAAAGCTGCACGGTAAGATACAGGTTGCGCTCTAAATTGGTGCCGTCGATTATGTTGATTATCGCATCCGGCTTTTCCTTCACGATAAAATCGCGAGCTACTATCTCCTCCATGGAATGCGGGGACAGCGAGTATATTCCCGGCAGATCCACCAGCAGCATTTCATGTCCGTGCGTACATATGCCGTTGCAGGAATTGCCGCGGGTAGTGTTGCGTATTTTGCCCTCTTTTTTTTCTACCGTTACGCCCGGCCAGTTGCCCACATATTCGCGGCTGCTGGTAAGCGCATTGAACAGCGCAGTCTTGCCGCAGTTGGGATTGCCCGCAAGCGCCAGCTTGACCGGAGCATCATCCGGAAACACCTTGCGCGTACACACACCGCAGCGGCTATCGGCACAGGCCGAACCCGGCTCAGTTATAAACTTAGTAAGCATGGCCGCGCGTTCGTGCCCGGCAATATCGGTATCGCTCTTGTGCGCCATACTATCAAGCGTGCGGCGGCCAAGCTCCTCCTGCCGTCTTTCCGCCGTTTGCATACTCCGCTCGAGGTGATCCTCCTCCTCCGCATTCATAAGCAGTATGTGCTCGGCGTCCTCTTTTCTTATGGAAAGCGAATACCCGCGAAGCGCCACTTCGATGGGATCTCCCATAGGCGCAACCTTAATGATGTGTATACGTATGCCCGGTGTAACTCCCATATCCACGATGATGCGCCTTTTTCGTGCATCTTCGAACGTTACTCCGTATACGCAGCCGCTTTGTCCTGCGGAAAGAGCGGCAAGTGTCTGTCTGGTATCATTCATGTAATATCCCCGCATAAGTACATATAATTAAGTTAGCCACCGCTAACTTTGTTGATTATAACACCTGTAATAAAAGTATGCAACCCATTCCTGTGATAAAAATGCAAAGCCATCAGTATACAAAAAACCGGACATATTTATGAATAATCGCTGTTTCACTGTAAAACCATACAATATTCGCATTCCGCCGCACATTATGCTATAATGCTGTTTAGATTCTGCCGGAGGTAATTTATTATTATGAAACTGTATATAATAGACGCTTTCACAAATGTTATGTTCGGCGGCAACCCGGCCGGCGTCGTAATATGTGACGATAAGCAGCCAGGCCCTATGTTCATGCAGGCGCTCGCAAGCGAACTGGGCTTCTCCGAGACTGCATTCATCACACCGCGCAGCGAGCGCGGGCGCTTCGATATGCGCTATTTCACCCCGATATGCGAAGTTGACCTGTGCGGTCACGCCACGATAGCATCCTTTTGTGCGCTGGGTAAGGAAGGCCGCATCCGTCCCGGCGATTCCTGCGTAGCATACACCAACGCGGGCGCGATGAATATCGACATAGACGAGGAATGCGTATGGATGGATATGGCGCCGCCGGTCTCTTTGGGCGCATTGGACAGCGAGGACCTTGCACTGCTGTACGACGCATACGATCTCGACCTGCGCGCTATGCCGGATCAGCTTACCCCCGAAATCATATCCACCGGTCTGCCGGATATAATCATGCCGGTCAACGAGGACGCCCTGTTCGGAATGGAGCCGGACTTAGATGCGATCGCGGCGCTCAGCAAGAAATACGGCGTGGTAGGCGTTCATGCATTTTGTCTTTGCGGCGACTGCACGGCGCGCTGCCGCAACTTTGCACCGCTTTACGGCATAGATGAAGAAGCGGCCACAGGCACCTCGAACGGCGCGCTGAGCTATTATCTCTACGAACGCGAGCTGATCAAGCTTAACCACGCCAACCGCTTTGTGCAGGGTGAGTGTATGGGCAGGCCGTCGGTCATCCAATCCAAGCTGGTATCCGCCGGCAAGGATTACATAATCCGCATAGGCGGCAGCGGTGTAATTATCAGCAAGGGCGAAGTTTAAATTTCCATGCCCCGCATTATGACCGTTTGATTCAAAAGGAGAGCTATGACCGCTGAACAGATGTGGACGCTTTACGGGGCCTGCGGAAGCTACGAGGCCTGGCAATACGGCTGCGCGCCGGACGAGCTGGCTGAGTTGACGCTAAGCGGCATAAAGCACGCTACCGCGTCTGCATACCCGGTATATGTGGCTGAAGCTGCACTGCCTCCAAAACCCGGCGATCACAGCGTTATACTGGATTCCAAAAATGAGGCCGTGTGCATCATCCGCACCACGCGGGTGCGGGTCATCCACTTCAAGGATGTGCCTGCCGATTTTGCCTCCGCCGAGGGCGAGGGCGATGGCTCGCTCAGATACTGGCGCAATGCACACGAGAGTTATTTTTTAAGCGAGCTAAAGGCTATCGGCCAAGTTTTCACAGAGGAAATGCCGGTTGTATGCGAGGAATTTGAAGTGGTATATCCGTAATAACTCACAAAACATCAGTAAGGCGCGAGTTGATCGCGCCTTTTGTTTATCAATATGTCCTTCAGCGCAGCACGGTAAGCATATCGCCCGGCTTGACCGTGCCCGGCTCCAGTACCTTTACGAATATGCCCTCGCGCGGCATCACGCAGTCGCCCGCCGCTTTGCGTATAGCGCAGTCGAAATGGCACTCCTTGCCTATCTGTGTAATCTCGCACAGCGCGCTGCCTATGCGCAGATGTGTGCCTACCGGTAATTCATACACAAGTATGCCGTCCACCAGAATATTCTCTGCAAATGCGCCTGGGGTAAGCTCAAAGCTGATGCGCTCCTGCAGCTTATCCACGCTCTGCTTTGAAAGCAGGCTCACCTGCCTGTGCCAGTTGCCCGCATGTGCATCGCCCACTATGCCGTGCTCCGGCTTGAGCTCTATCTGCCCGACCGGATGCTTCTGTGTACCCTTTATCTCGCTGATGCACACGGCCAGCACCTTGGCGGCAGCCACGCCGCAGTCCGCGGAGACTTTATTCAGCATATCCAGTCCGTGCATAATGGGAGAGATGACCGCCAGCAAACATTCCCGCGCGGCCTTTTCGCTGCCCGGCAGGTTGATAATCAGCGTCCTGCCCCGTATACCGGCAGCCGTCCTGGACAGGCAGCCCCTCGGAGTGATCTTGCAGCTTTCGGCCCGCATCAGCTCCGGAATTCCCCGCGTTTCACGCTGCACCACCGCAAGCGTTGCCTCGGGCGTAACATCCCGCGGTGAAAACCCGGTGCCGCCCGTAGTCAGTACCATCGCTACATGCAGCTCGTCTGCGCATTTGATAAGCGCCGCCTTGATATCCTCCGTCTCGTCCGGTACAATCGCAGTATATGTTACGTTTATGCCCGCATCCTTCAGCATTGCGCACAGCGCCGGGCCGCTGGTATCCTCCCGCTGGCCCGCAAAGCCCTTATCGCTTACTGTTATTACCGCCGCTTCATAACCCATGATCAGCTCTTCCTTTCGTAATCGCCGTGCACTCCGCCGCTCTTTTTAACAAGGCGGACGTCCTTTATCACGATGTCGCGCTGTACGGCCTTGCACATATCGTATACGGTAAGCGCCGCGACGGACACCGCCGTCAACGCCTCCATCTCCACCCCCGTACGTCCGTCGCAGGACACGGAAGCGGTAATATCCACAGTAAGGTCGGCCTCGTTGAGCGCAAGCTTTAGCTCTATGCCGTCCACAATTACATTATGGCACATCGGAATAAGCTCGGAGGTGCGCTTTGCGCCCATTATCCCTGCCACCTGCGCCACCGCCAGAACGTCGCCTTTTTTTGCGCCGCCAAAACGAATAAGCTCAAACGTACTTTGATTTACGGCAACACGCCCCTCCGCTACGGCGACGCGGTTTGTTATGCCCTTTTCGCCCACATCCACCATTTTCGCCCTGCCATCATCGGCAAAATGCGTAAATTCCACGGCACTACCCTCCTATTTCGTTCATGCTGCGCCCTGCCTGGCTTGCGCTTTCGGCGGAAAGCTCACCGTGCTGCCTTGGCTTTGAGGCTATCGCAAGCTGCAGCTGGCGCTTCATCTGCGCCCTGTCCATGCCCTTTAATGGGATCTCGGCGTTGGAGTGAAGGCAGGGCTTCAGCCTGCCGTCCGCAGTAAGCCGTATGCGGTTGCAGGAGGCACAGAAATGGCTGCTCAGTGGGCTTATCAGCCCTATGCAGCCCAATGCGCCCGGCAGCGCATAACGTGCGGCAACGCCGCCGTCTTCCGGCAGCTTTTCCAGCTGCGGTAAGGCATCCAGCACCGCTGTGCAGGGCACAAAGGCTTCCTGCTTGAACAACCCGCCTATCATGGGCATAAGCTCTATAAAGCGCACATCCGCCGGATAGCGCAGCGTAAGCGATGCAAGCTCGATAATCTCATCATCGTTGAAGCCGCCTATCAATACGGCGTTTAACTTCACCCTGTCAAACCCGGCGTCCAGTGCCGCGTGTATGCCTGCCATGGCGTCGGCGTATTCATCCCGGCGGGTCATAAAAGCATACTTTTCGGCGTTAAGCGTATCCATGCTGATATTGATGTGCCTAACCCCCGCTTGCTTAAGCGGATGCGCCATATCCTTGAGCAGTACGCCGTTGGTGGTTATGCACAGCTCGTCTACTCCCGGCATAGCGGCAGTTTTTTCACATATAGAGAGTATGTTCTTCTTTACGAGCGGTTCGCCGCCGGTTATACGGATTTTCCTTATGCCCAGCTCCGTCGCCGCAGATATGGCGCACAGCAGCTCCTCCTCGGTCATCATATCCGAGTGGTCGCGGTGCGGCACGCCGGTATCCGGCATACAGTAACGGCAGCGCAGATTGCACAGATCCGTTACCGATACCCGCATATACTCTATGCTCCTGCCAAAATCATCCTTCATCGCAGGATCAGTACCTCCCGAACGTACAGTTGGGGAAATGGCAGGCCTTGCACAGCTGGCACAATCCGCCGTCGCCAAGGTTGATGAGATCGCGCCTGGTCAGCTTATCCCCTGTGAACACCTGCGGCAGCAGCGCATCAAAGATGGTCGTGGGCAGGCTAATGGCGGCGCCCGGCACACCGAGTATCGCTATATTGCCAAGATATGCAAGCATGGTCATGTTGCCCGGCTGTGAAGGCACGCCGTGGGATACCACCTCGGCGCCGCTTATACGTATCGCGGTGGGGGTTATATCATCCGGATCGACCGACATGCCGCCGGATATCACCAGCATAGTGGCCCCGTCCTGAACATACCGCTTAATAAGCCCGCCCATCATTTCAAGGTCGTCGTCGCATATGCTCACGCCAAGTATCTCGCAGGGGTACTTGCCTAGCTTTGCGCGCGCTACCGGCTCGAATTTATCCTTGATGCGGCCGGTATATATCTCGGAGCCTGTGATTATCACGCCTGCACTCTGCGGCTTGTACGGCCTGAGATCCAACAGTTTTTTGCCGGCGCACAGCTCCTCGGCGCGGATTATCTGCGCTTCCTGCGTTACCAGCGGCACTATGCGCATACTGGCAAGCCGGTCCCCCGCATGTACGGGATAATGATCCGGCAGCGTGGATATGGTTATGTCGCCTATGCTGTTTATCGCAGTAAGAAGCGCTGTATCCACACGGAACATACCGTCCGCATCCGCGATAAGCAGCGTTTTCCCCTCGGACGGAACGGTATAATGTGCGCCCGCTACCGGCGCCATGGCCGCCATGCGGTTTGCCGCGTCCTCCTCGTGTATCTCTCCTGCGTTCTCCTCCCATATGAACACGGTACGCTTGCCCAAATCCAACAGCCGTGGCACGTCCTCGCTTACTATTATGTGGCCGCGCTTGAAGGCCGCGCCCTTGAAGCCGTCCTTCATTTCCGTTATATCATGGCACAGTGCCAAGCCTATTGCATCCTCTACGTTGACCTTCTTCATAGTTATATCCTTTCCTGCTCCAAAGCCGCTATTCATACAGTGGAAGCAGCTTATCCGGCGGAAGCGATATCGTAATATTCTCCGCTTTGATACGCTGCCAATCCTCCTTGGAGAGCGTCATGCCAATGTGTCCGTCCTCCGTACTGTCCTTGGGCGCAAGTATTATAGTGCAGTCGAATGGGTTTTCTATCTCCCGCGCCACCGTACAGCGGATCGAGTTTTCGCCCTCGCCCGTGCGCACATCGTGCATACGAATGCCTACAAAGCGTATACCTTCCTTGGCTGGCATGTCAAGTACTATGCCCCAGTCCAATGCCTCGACATGGTTTTTATCCACAAATTTTGCCCGCGAATTATTTTTGCAGCCGGTGAGTACGGACGCCTGCAGTGTTGACGGCGCGCTGAATATTTCACGCTTGTCTCCGTATACCTGTATGCGCCCCTGCTCCATCACTGCAACCTTGTCGCTTATTCTAAACACCTCGTCCCGGTCGTGGGAAACGAGTATTACCGTGCCGGCAAATTCCCGTATCACGTCCATTACCTCCTGCTCCATACGAAAGCGCAGGTGGCTGTCCAGCGCGGAAAAGGGCTCATCCAGCATAAGCAGGTTGGGCCGGGAGATGAGTATGCGCGCAAGCGCCGTACGCTGCTGCTGGCCGCCGGAAAGCTGTGCCGGCCGGTGATCGGCAAGCTCGCTTATGCCGAAAGCCGTCATAATGTCGTTAACGCGCTTCTTCGCTTCAGTCCTGTTCTTATCACGCCGTGTACCGGTGCGTATATTTTCATATACCGTCATATTGGGAAACAGCGCGTAATTTTGAAACAGCAGCCCCACGCGCCGCTGCTGTGGCGTAAGGTTGATGCGCTTTTGCGAATCAAACAGCGTTGTGCCGTTGACGACTATCCTGCCGCTGTCCGGCTTAACTATGCCGGCTATACAGCGCAGCGTCATACTCTTGCCGCAGCCCGACGCGCCCAGCAGCGCGAGAGTCTCATTTTGCGCCTCGAAGGAAACGTCCAGCGTGAAATTACCCAGCTGCTTTTTTATTTCGACCGATACGGCCATTACGAATCCCTCCTGACTGCGCCCCTTGCCTGCCGCTGCTTGCTTTCAAGCAGATTTACAGCGAGCAATACCACCGTGCTTATAGCCAGGTTTACCAGCACCCACTTCAGCGCGCCTGCGTCGTCGTTGGTGCGCCACAGCTGATACACCGTAGTGGATATAGTGGCAGTGCGGCCCGGAGTATAGCCAATAAGCATACTGGTCGCGCCATACTCGCCCAGCGCGCGCGCAAACGCCAGCACCACGCCGGCGATTATGCCCTGCTTACAGGCAGGCATCCGTATTCGCCAGAATATATATGTGTTTGAAAGACCCAGTGTCTTGCCGCTCCAGGCCAGAGTATCATCAAAGCTCTCGAATGCGCCGCGTGCCGTACGGTACATAAGCGGGAACGCCACTACCACGGCGGCGAGTATACCGCCGTACCACGTCATCACGAACTGTATGCCGTACTCCTTCAAAAAAATGCCTACCGGATGCTTAAGCCCAAAAATAAGCAGCAGAAACCAGCCGCATACCGTAGGCGGCAGCACCAGCGGCAGCGTGAGTATGACGTCCAGCACGCCCTTCAGCAGCCGCGGCAGCCTGGCCACATAATACGCAAGAAAAATACCTAAGAAAAATACCGTTACACTGGTAAATGCCGCAATCCGCAGACTGTTCCAAAGCGGATACCAATCCATAGTGTTCTCCAATCGCTTTGCTACTTATTTAATACTATCATATTCTGCGCAGTTTGGTAAGCCGGCAATAATACAGCGCCCACTAAAGATACTGCTCTAGTGGGCGCTGCATATGTATGTTTCAGTCGTTATGCCGGTTCATAAGCACGCCGTATTCAGCACGTTATGCTGCGGGGCTGAAGCCTACGGCCGTGAATACCGCCATGGCCTCATCGGTCTGCAGGTAATCCAGGAAAGCCTGTGCAGCTTCCGCCTGCTCGGTGGTGTTCATGATCGCGGCGGGATATATTACCTGACCGCACATCTCTGCAGTAGCAGCATCCACAGCGGTAAGGCCCGCGCTGTAAGCATCGGTACCATATACTACGCCGCAGTCTACGCTGGCCTCTACTACCTGGGTGGTGACTTCCTTAACGTTGGAGCCGTAGGTTATGGTACCCGCAGCCGCCAGATCCTCTTCGCTTATCTCATAGTAAGCAAGGATCTTCTGGGTGTACTGGCCTACCGGCACGTCGCTGTTGCCCATAGCCATAAACACATCGCCGGACTTAAGCAGCTCTGCCAACTGGTCAAAGCTCTCGATACCCTTGGGGTTGCCCTCAGGCACTACCAGCACGACCTTATTCTCCAGCAGGTTTATGCGGGTGCCCTGCGCTACAAAGTCCAAGCCATCCGGATTGGCCTCGGCGGAGGCGGATACATCCAGCCCGTCCATCTGCTTCTTGGCGGCGGAAATGAATATGTCGCAGGCCGCGCCTTCGGCTATCTGGGTTTTGAGTGTGCCGGAGGACTCAAAGCTGAATACCAGCGTTACGTTGGGGGCCACGGTCTTGTACAGCTCACCGATCTGGGTGAGGGTCTCGGTCATGCTTGCCGCAGCAAACACGATGAGTTCAACAGGCTCTTCCTCAACGGTCTCCTCGACGGCTTCTTCAACGACTTCTTCAGTCTCCTCGGTTGCGGTCTCATCAACCGCAGCATCCTCGGCGGGCTCCTCTGCCGCACAGCCAATCAGACTAAGCGCCAAACAAAGCACCAAAATCACGGATAAAAGTTTCTTCATTATCTTTTCCTCCCAAAGCAAAATGCCGCCATTCAACGGAGGCAACAGCGCCGATAATTGTCATGCGGTAAGTGTATCCATTGAAGACTGCACTAATTCTACACTAAAATCGAAAAAGCGTCAACCTTTTTTAAGGATAACGATGTGGCCTCCGCGCTAATAAGCCCCGTCATATTCGCAGCGGTGCGCGTGCGCGTGACACAGAAATAATTGCCCTGCGCGCTGTCGCAGCCTTCCGGCCGCAGCATCTCCGCCTGCTCCCCCGGCTTACGCGCCTTTTGCAGCCATGCCTGTCCTCCCCGGCACATGCAGCCTGCGGCATTGCTATGTACGTGTTCCGTCTTTATGCTTTATCAAATGCTTTGCTGTGCTTTCCTTTCGTATTTGTTTATAAAATGTCCGCATTGCCTGCATTATGTGTTTTTATTAAAGTGTCCACCGGGTGCAATTGACAGCGCCGATTAAAGGTGTTACGATTTATTCAGATGAAGCGCACATAAAAGCGCCCGTTTCGCACATTACTATATACGCATTTTATTTAAGGAGGACAATATGGCTTATCCAAAAACAGGCAACGAAGTTTACGTCAGCTTTTCACTGTCCAATACGATGCTTGAAGGTATAGGCAAAGGCACTATCACGCGTGAGCCCGTTTCCGCCGACTATCTTAAGGAGCTGTTTGCCCAGCACGGCGTTATTGTTTCCGCCAAGCCGGAGCAGCGTCCGCTTTTGGAAAGGGTCAACCAGCTTTATGATCTGCGGCTCGATATCCCCGAAAATCTAAAGATAATACAGCTTTCCGAAAAGAACCGGCGGCTGGTGGTAATTAGCGCGCAGGGCCTTAGACGCAAGGGTGGATCCCTGCTGCCCTCCTATCCCGACGAGGAGCTGGAGGAAGCCACCTTCGGTTTCGATAAATACTATGTGCAGACCCGTCACTACGACGAGCTGGTAGCGGAAAACGATAAGCTGAAAAAAGAGCTCGAAAGCGAGATCGCCTGGCGCACCCGCACCGAGTAAAAGCAACACCCGCCAATGCGCTTTTGCGGCGTCCATATTCGGGCGCCGCTTTCTTATTCTATTTTTTTATGCACCACAGCTTTACAAGCAGCAGCACGGCTCCCGCCGCCAGCATTGCCAGCAATATATCCGCCTTCATGCAAAGCAGCAGCAACACCACCGCCGCAAACAGCAGGCAATTCCATAGCGTTTTTCGCTTTACGCAGCAGTTGTTTACACGGATCACCGATGGTCTCGTCTGCATATACGACACCCCTTCCCCCTCCTTGCGCTTTATACCGATATAATACGCACCCGCCCGTCCTCGCGTTCACGCGGCGCCGCGGCGAAGAATACATTGTTGTTATAAATGTTATGGAGGCGCAGATGACTGCAAACATCGCGGTATCCGTTGAGGACGTCAGCTTAATATACCATGAGCCGGAAAGCGAAACGTTGGCGATTAGCGGATTAAGCTTTTCTGTTAACGAGGGAGAATTTGTATCCGTAGTAGGCCCATCCGGCTGTGGCAAGACCAGCGTACTGTCGCTGCTTGCCGGCCTCATCACACCCACACAGGGCAGAATAACCCTGCGCTGCGGTGTGCCCGGCTATGTACTGCAGCGCGACCAGCTGCTGGACTGGCGAAATATCGAGGGCAACATACTGCTGGGGCTGGAGGTAAAGCGAATTCGCAGCGACGCTGCACGTGCGCGCGCACTTGAGCTGCTGGACGAGGCCGGGCTTTCGGCATTCAGGCTCCACTATCCGCGGCAGCTGTCCGGCGGTATGCGGCAAAAGGCCGCGCTTATACGCACGCTTGCTACGGACCCGGAGCTGCTGCTGCTTGACGAGCCCTTCTCAGCGCTGGATTTTCAAACCCGCCTCAAAATAGCCGACGAGGTGTATACGATAATCAAATCGCAGCGCAAAACCGCCATACTCGTAACGCACGACATATCCGAAGCGATATCCATGAGCGACCGCGTGCTGGTGTTCACGGGGCGCCCCGCTACGCTCAAGGCCGAGCACACAATAACCCTTAGCGCGCCGCCATCGCCCATTGCACGGAGAAACGCGCCGGAATTCAAGGACTACTTCGACATAATATGGAAGGAGCTGGACAACGTTGAAAGCTGATACCATCAATTATTCAGCCGAACACGCGGCATATCTTGCGCGGCTGCACAGACGGCGGCGCTTCGTAGTTATCATGCAGATAGTGCTCCTCGCAGCAGTCATCGCGCTATGGGAGCTGCTTGCCCGCGCCGGCGTGATAGACCCGTTTATAGCCAGCAGCCCCTCAAGGGTATGCGCCACCATCGCACGGCTGTATGCCTCGGGCGATCTGTTTACTCATATTGGTATAACCCTGTTTGAAACGGTGGTGGGCTTCCTGTTGGGCACGGTATTCGGCACACTCATCGCCATGCTGCTGTGGTGGAGTCCTCTTATATCGCGCATACTCGACCCATACCTTGTGGTACTCAACGCGCTGCCAAAAATCGCCCTCGGCCCCATTCTGATAGTATGGGTGGGCGCGGGTGTAAAAAGCATAATTGTAATGGCGCTGCTGATATCGCTGATCGTGACCGTGATGAGCGTGCTTTCTGGCTTTAATGAGATAACTGGCGAAAAGCAGCTGCTGATGCGCACACTGGGCGCAAGCAAGCTGCAAATACTTACAATGGTGGTGCTGCCCGCCTCGCTGCCTACCATAATGAGCGCCCTGAAGATAAGCGTGGGCATGAGCTGGGTAGGCGTAATAGTAGGAGAATATCTTGTATCCAAGTCCGGGCTCGGATATCTTATAGTATATGGTGGGCAGGTATTTCAGCTGGATCTGGTAATGGCCAGCATCGTCGTGCTGTGCATACTGGCGGCATTCATGTATTACGGCGTGGCATATCTTGAAAAGCGGCTCGTGCAATGGCGCACCCACGCCTGACGTCTATGGCGTAAGCAAAGCATTTGCGTTGATGCTACAGTACTACGATACCTGCGGAAAAGTCCTCCTCCGTAAGCGTGAGCAGCGCTACGGAGGGGCGGCGTCCGCCAAGCGGCCTGTGCGGGCTGCCCGGATTGAGCAGCAGCACATGGCCGTCATTCTCCAGCATGGATATATGCGTGTGGCCGTACAGGGCGCATTGGCAGTTAAGCTCCTGCGCCCTAAGCGAAAGCCGGAATGTATCCGTGTTTACGTCGTACTGATGCCCGTGTACGAGCAACAGGCGCGTGTTACACAGCGTGACCGTGCGCTCGTACGGTACCCGTGCTGAATAAGCATCACAGTTGCCGCGCACAGAATATACCGGCACGCCGGAAACCGTCTTTAGCGTTTCCGCATCCTCGGTGAAGTCGCCAAGGTGGATCCATGTATCCATATTCGGCAGCACCCGGAGCGCACGCTGTATGCTTAGCATATCGCCGTGGGTATCCGAAATAACGCCTATCTTCATTGGTGTTCTCCCTCCAGCAGCTCGTACAGCTCGTTGAGCGCGCGCCGCCTGTGGCTAACGTCGTTTTTCAGTTCAGCGGGCAGCTCGGCAAAGCTCTTGCCATACAGCTCGTAGTAAAACAGCGGGTCGTAGCCGAAGCCGCTATCCCCATGGCCTTCGCGCAGTAACAGGCCTTCAACGGCGCCACGCGCGATAAGCGCAGGCATGCTTCTTCGCGCCAGCACCGCCGCGCATACAAACCGGCAGGTACGCTCTCCGTCCGGCACATTCTGCATCAGCGTGAGCAGCTTAGCGTTATTGTCCGCATCGTTATGCCCCCGCCCCGCAAAGCGCGCGCTGTATACGCCGGGCGCTCCGCCAAGCGCATCCACCATAAGCCCGCTGTCGTCCGACAGCACGGCGTCTGCTATACCTCCGGCGGCAGCCAGCACTTCGTTGGCCTTCTTGAGCGCGTTTTGCTCGAAGGTCTCGCCATCCTCCACCACGTCGATATTTAACCCTACGTCGCGCAGAGAAAGTATGCTGTCAAAATGCGGCGCAAGTATCTGCCTTATCTCCGCAATCTTGTGCGCATTGTTCGATGCAACAAGCAGTTTCAAAGCGGTTCTCCTTTGTCTTCAGTATATTATATGGGTACGTCAGCCCGTAAATTCGTTCGGATACTCCGGCACGCCCGCGCAGTCGGCCTCCACCCGTTCCCCGTTTACATACAGCTCCAGCGCATAGACGTCCGGCTGGGTGCAAGCTGTAAGCGCCATGCTGGCATACAACGCAGAAAGCCTTTCATCTTCCATATCCCATGCGCTATCCTCAATATACACCACGGCCGTGCCGCTGACCGCTTCTGCTGATATCAGCTTCGCAGAATCCGAACAGCAGTCCAGCAGCCGCGCGTCCTCCGGCCCCTGCAAAAACGCCTCTATAGCGGAATAAAGCGTGGGCTCGCTTGCCACATAACGCGTAACGGGCACGTTGAGGCTGGCCATGCTGTTTGGGAAGTACAGCGTCAGCGCGTGCAGCTCCTGTGCGCTTACCGCCAGCTCGTTCTGCTCTGCATTAAGTGCAAGCCTGTCGAACCGGCCGGATATATCCGTGCCGTTCGGCAGCCGATCACACGCCTTACCGTCCACGGTAAAGCTAACTGTGGAAACGGCAGAAAATTCCCTCAGCGTATTCACCACCGCCGTTATCATAGCCAGCTCCGCCTCGGCATCCTCAAGCTGCTCCATGCCGGATAAATCCACGTTGGCATTGCCGTCGTCGTATATTCTGAGCCCTATCGTTGTCCCCTCGGGTATCGCCGTGACCAGCCCCATGCGTGCGGCGCTCATGTCGTTATCCGAACCGCCCACAAGGTAGCTGAGCGCTGCCTTTCCTATGCCCTCCTCCCACGGTATCAGCTTCATTATGGGCACAATGAAGCCATCGTCAGTAGGGTAATAGAGCATTGTCTCCCGATAGCCGGAATAGTTTTCGCCGACTTCGGCGGAATTTGCATCCTCTGCCTCCACCGCTTTTTTGCAGGCGCAGGTCGCGCATACCAGCAATAGGCAAACAGATATCAGCGCAAGCCTTTTTAGCATGATAACCCCCCGTTTTCGGTTTTTTATATGATTATTCCGAAACGCAGGGAAACATGCTCATGCCGTTTGTTCTTCTTATCAACGCAGCAACGAGCGCTTCATCGGGTGTAACGAACGCCGTTTTATTGGTGGTATATATCACCATGCCCGGCTTTGCGCCGGAGGGCTTTTTAACATACCTGCGTCGTGTAAAATCCACTGCCACGTTTTCCCCGCCCCGTGCGCTGCTGTAATACGCAGCCAACGTCGCCGCCTCAAGCAGCGTCTGCTGCGAGGGTTCTGTGCTTTTGATTATAACATGCGAGCCCGGTATGTTTTTTGTGTGCAGCCAGTATTCGTCAGGCCCGGCGTTTTTTAGCGTGAGCATATCATTTTGGCGGTTGTTCTTGCCCACAAATATCTCCGTCCCGTCGCTGGAGACAAACCGCATAGGCGTGGAAGGCGGCAGTTTTACGGGCTTTTTCTTGCCTGTTTTGCGTATGTATCCCTGCTCTCTAAGCTCGTCCGAAAGCTCGTTGAGTTCCGAGGCGGTGGTGCATTTTGAAAGATTGTATTGCTGTCCCAGCAGATATTCAAGCTCGTTTTGCGTATCCGTCTGATACCGCTGCGCCGCAGCCCGCGCAGCCTTGGCCTTTTGGTATTTTTTATAGTAGCGCTGAGCGTTAGACCCAGGTGAAAGCAACGGATCCAGCGGTATCGCCACCTGCGCCGGCGGGTCGAGATAGTAGTTATCCACCACCGCCTGCTTCTGCCCCGCGCGCAGTATATGCAGGTTGGCAGTAATAAGCTCGCCAAACAGGCGCAGCTGTTCCGCCTCCTCGCCAGCGGCGATGGCCTCACCGTACAGCGCAAGCTTCTTTTCGCAGCGCTCCACATTGTTTTGCAATATGCGCCGCACCGACGCGCCGTGCCGCTGCATACGCGAAGCGGCGTCATACTGCTGGTAATAATCATCCAGCGCCTCATGCAGGGAATCGTAGTGCTTTACGCGCATGTCCTTCGGCTCAAACGGATATACGGCTATCGGTTCGCCGTACTCATTCAACGCGGTATAGGCCGAAAACCTGCCGTTCGCGGCGTCGGAGTAGAATTGCACATATCTGTTTGCTATCGCTGCTGCCTCCGCTTCGCTCAGCGCGGCGCAGTCTGTTTTTTCGCACACTGTGGCCGCAAGCGCTCCCGCCATATCCGGCGACAGGCCAAAAAATGCAGCGGACAGCACTTTACCCACCCGGCCGGCCCCTGTGCGCAGCACCGCGTAGAACGCCCGCTCGTCCATAGCTGACGGGTCGCGCTTATCCTGTGCGGGCGGCGGCTCATACGCCATGCCCGGCATAACGATACGCTTGTTGGAAAGCTCAGCTCCCACATGCCGCATGGCGTCCAGCATCGTGCCATTTGCGCTTACCAGTATAACGTTTGAATACTTGCCCATTATTTCGGCGATAAGGTTGTATTCCTCCTCGTCGCCAAGCTCGTTGCGCGCCAAAATGCCTATATGCAGCACGCGGTCCAGCTTGGGCTGGATAACGCCGGTTACGCGCCCGCCAGTAAGCCGCTTTCTTAGCAGCATACAGAACATGGGCGGTTCGGCGGGATTATCCTGTTTTTTTTCGGTGAGCTGCGCCCGGCAGCGGTCAGCCGAGGTACACAAAAGCAGCCGGAAAGTCTTGCCGTCCTTCCTTACGGTAAGCACAAGTTCATCCCGCTCCGGTTGCTGCACCTTGTCAATTTTTCCGCCTGTGAGCGTCCTTATCTCCGCCGCCGACGCGCACAGATTCAGCCCGTCCATTCCCATAGGTCAGTCTATACCACTGTATTTCTCAGCGTTCCTATGCCCTGTATCTCTACCTCGACGGTATCGCCACGCTGCATGGGGCCTATCCCCGCAGGCGTTCCCGTAAGCACCACGTCACCGGGCAGCAGCGTCATGCATTGTGTTATGAAGCAGATAAGCTCATCTACTCCGTAGGTCATAAGCGATGTTGATGAGCTTTGCCGCACCTCGCCGTTGAGCCGCGTTGTAAGCATGACGTTCTGTGGATCCAGCTCGGTTTCTATCCACGGCCCGATGGGGCAGAAGGTATCGAACCCCTTGCCGCGCGTCCACTGCCCCTCGCCTTTTTGTATATCCCGTGCGGTCACGTCATTTGCGCAGGTATAGCCCAGTATGTATTCGTGCGCGCTTCCCGCACGCACGTTTTTGGCGCGTTTTCCCATTACCACAGCAAGCTCGCCCTCGTAATCCACTCGCTCGCTTATCGGCGGATACAACACCTCGCCGTCCGGATCGTTTACACTGGTGCTTGGTTTTATGAAAAGAATGGGCTTGTCCGGGTGTCCTTCCTTCATCTCCTCGGCGTGCGCCCAGTAATTTTTACCGACGCATACTATCTTGGTCGGCTCGCAGGGTGCAAGCAACGCGGCGTCTTTTAGATCGTACTCGCGACCGTCCGGCGCAAAGCCCGCGTTTTTGCGGTCAAGCCGCAACAGCCTGTCCACAAGCTGTGCATAGAAGGTCTCTCCGTTTACGTTTACACGGGCTATCCTCATAATCCATTCCTCCGTTTTTAATCCAGCAGTTCTATCTGCGCGCAGGACACCTCATATGCGGTGCGGGTAATCAGCCCGCCGTCCTCAGTCAGCTTCTGGTATTCCCGGCTCTGTATCCGGCCGTTGAGCTGTATGTGACTTCCCACCGGCAGCGTGGCCGCGTAACGGGCGTTCCGCCCCCACGCGATGCAGGGCAGATAATCCGCTTTATTATATGCTCTGTTGGAGGCTATGAGCAAGTCCCCTATTTCCCGCATAAACGGCGTTGTACGCAGCACCACCGGTTTGCAGATATAGCCGGACAGGGTTATTTCGTTATTTGCAGGCTCATCCTCTCCCACCACATCCGCCGCACGGGCGAATACGGTTAACATAAGCCTGCTGGCGCCCTCCATCAGCCGATTATAGGAGCGCAGCTGCCCCAATATGTGCAGCCTCTCGCCAACGCCCGGAAGCTCGGCGCATATACGCCCCGGCAGCGTTACCGGAAGCTCATCCACCGCGCCGCTGAGCCTGTTTACGCTGAGCTTCAGCGTATAGAACGGTTCCCCGTACAGCGCATGATCCAGCTCCGCATCGGCAGAGACCGCGCCGCATATACATACCGAGTTTATATCGTTTGCACCCACATATATACCGCCCTATATTGTAATGGTATATATGTATTAAGCGACGCGTGCAATTATGTCTTGCGGTATGCGTCCGTGACCAGATCGTCCAGCAGCGCCATCACCAGCAGCGTTCCCTTGCCGGCGCGATTGTCTATGCGCACCTGCTCGGTATTTACGGCGGTCTTTGTACCGTGGTATTGCAGCACCACGAAATCAAACGGCTGCTTAACATACAATGCAGCTGCTATACGCCGGCCGTTCGCACCGTTTTTCTTAAACTCGAACGTACGCATACCCTTGCCGTTTCTGCCCTGTATCTCGTAATCGAACACGAAGCTGCGCTTGGCATAGCCGGCGTCCGTTATGACCAGCACCTCGCCCTCGCCGTCCACCTGCATAAACGCGCACACGCTGTCTCCCTCGTCCAGCTTCATGCAGCGCACGCCTGCGCTTACACGACCCATCTCCGGCACGGTATTTATATCGAAGCATATGCTCATGCCGCCCTCGGTCACAAGCAGTATGTTTTCGCCGGATTTCTCCATAACGCCTATTATCTCGTCGCCCTCCTTCAAGGAGACGGCCGCTATACGCTTTACGCGGGACTCGTATTCCGACGCATCGGTACATTTGACATAGCCGTTTTTGGTATAGAACATCAGTTTGTCTGCGGGCAGCTCGTCAAAGCAGGCGATTATCCGTTCATCCTTGCCGTGCTCCACCAGCGAATTGATGTTTACCGCCCTGCCGCCTTGCTTGGTCTCGGGAATATCGGATACTCCCAGCATAAGACATGCGCCAAGGTTGGTAAACAAATGCAGGCGCTTATCCGTAGCCGTATCCATGCAGCATATCAGCCTTGCATCCTCCAGCTGCTCCTGCGAAAACAGGCGCTTAGGCGTCCTCTTTATGCGGCCGTCCGCAAACAAGGTAACGTTTACATCCTCTACGGCAATAAGGTCGCTTTTGTCCACAACTATCTCTTGATCGCCCTGTATCGTGGCGGTCCTGCGAGGGACGCCGTACTTTTCCTTTATTTCACGCAGCTCGCGCTTTATCACATTGCGCAGCTTCGTACTTGAGCCGAGTATCGCCTCCAGCTCGCCTATGCGGCGCACTATATCCTCATATTCGTTCTGTATGGCGATAAGCTCAAGGTTGGTAAGCCTTTGCAAGCGCAGATCCAGTATGGCCTGCGCCTGTATCTCCGAAAGCTCGAAGCGCGCCATCAGCCCCTCTTTGGCCTCCTTGGGGGTCTTTGCGGCGCGGATCAGCTTAATAACCTCATCAAGATTCAATACGGCGACGGTAAGGCCCTTCAATATGTGCTCGCGCCGCTTCGCCGCATCCAGATCGAACTGGGTACGCCGTGTTACCACGTCCTCCTGATGCGCGATATAGTACGAAAGCAGCTGCTTAAGCCCCATCTGCTGCGGCTTGCCTTCGGCTATAGCAACCATATTCACGCCGAACGTGGTCTGCAGGTCGGAATACTTATACAGGTATTGCAGTATCTTTTCCGCATCCGCATCCTTCTTGATCTCTATTACGGCGCGCATACCGGTACGGTCGGATTCGTCGCGAATGTCGCCAATGCCGGAAAACATCAGCTTCTTCTCCTGACTTACCCGCAGTATCTCCTCCAGCGCCTTGGCCTTGTTTACCTGATACGGCATCTCGGTTATAACTATAAGCTTTTTGCCGTTTGCCAACTCCTCTATATTGGTTTTTGCGCGCAGGGTCAGCTTGCCTCGCCCCGTCTCGTACGCGGCGCGTATCTCGTCGGACTGCAGCAAATAGCCGCCCGTGGGGAAGTCCGGCGCGGGCATAACCTTCATAAGCTCATCCAAGCTCACGCCCGGATCGCCCATCTGCAATATCACGGCGTCTATGGCCTCGGACAGATTGTGTGGAGGTATGTTGGTTGCAAGGCCTACCGCTATACCGCTCGTACCGTTTACCAAAAGATTCGGGAAACGGCCGGGCAGCAGCTCCGGCTCCTTCAGCGTATCGTCGAAATTGAGCATAAACCTTACGGTATCTTTATCTATATCGCGCAGAAGCTCCATAGCAAGCGGAGTCATGCGCGCCTCGGTATATCGCATTGCAGCGGCGCTGTCGCCGTCCACGCTGCCGTAGTTGCCGTGGCCGTCCACCAACGGCATCTGCATATTGAAGCCTTGCGCCATGCGCACCATCGCATCATACACCGAGCTGTCGCCGTGCGGGTGGTATTTACCCAAACAGTCGCCCACTATGCGGGCGCTCTTCCTGTGCGGTTTGTCCGGAGAAAGGCTAAGCTCCATCATTGTATAGAGTATTCGGCGCTGCACAGGCTTTAGCCCGTCCTCCACGCGCGGGAGCGCGCGCTCAAGTATTACATGCTCCGCATACGGCAGCATGGAACTGTGCATCACCTCGTCCATGTTGCGCTCTATTATGGTCTCCCCCGTGGGTATTATGGGATCCTTCCTCTTTACCATATCACATTACCCCGCCGGGTACGCTTACGTTGCCAGCAAACGTATCCTCCTTGTTGAAATCGGCGTATTCGCTTATGTACTCCTTGCGCGGCGCTACCTTGTCCCCCATGAGTATGGTAACAAGATGCTCTACACTCGCCGCATCCTCCAGAGATACCCGCACCATCGAGCGATGCTCGGGATTCATCGTGGTCTCCCACAGCTGCTCCGGGTTCATCTCGCCCAAGCCCTTATAGCGCTGTATCACATAGCCCTTGCCCACAGCGGCAGTCGCCGCGGCAAGCTCCACGTCGTTGTAGGCATAGCGTACATCACTGCCCTTCTGCACCTTGTACAGCGGCGGAAGGCCTATATATACATGTCCGTCGGTTATTAGCTCCTTCATATAACGGAAGAAGAAGGTAAGCAGTATGGCGCGGATATGCGCGCCGTCCTGATCCGCATCGGAAAGTATTATCACGCGGTTGTACTTTAGCGACGCAAGATCAAAGTCCTCGCCTATGCCGGTGCCCAGCGCTGTGATTATGGAGCGGAACTCCTCGTTGGCCAGCACCTGATCCATACGCTTCTTTTCCACGTTGAGCGGCTTGCCCCTAAGCGGCAGTATCGCTTGAAACCGCCTGTCCCGGCCCTGCTTGGCGCTGCCTCCGGCTGAGTCGCCCTCCACTATGAACAATTCGTTCAGCGCAAAGTTACGGCCTGTACAGCTGGACAGCTTGCCCACCAGGGGTGCGTTTTCCAGCTTGTTTTTTTCGCGCGCCATGCTCTTTGCCTTGCGGGCGGTCTCCCGCACCTTGGCAGCCTTCACAGCCTTTTCAGCAACGGAGCCTGCAAGCTCGGCGTTTTTCAAGTCCTCCAAAAAAGGCACAAGCTGTTCGTTTATCACGTACTCTACCGCCGGCCGGGCCTCGGTATTGCCAAGGCGGGTCTTGGTCTGCCCTTCGAACTGCACCGAGTGCATCTTCAGCGACAGCACTGCTGTAAGCCCTTCGCGGAAGTCCTCTCCGGACAGCGACGGATCCTTATCCTTCAAAATGTCGTGCTTGCGGCAATAGTCGTTAAGCACCTTGGTAAGCGCCGCCTTGAAGCCGGTCTCATGCGTGCCGCCCTCGGTCGTAGGTACGTTATTAACGTAGGAAAACAGGCTTTCGGTATAGCCGTCATTGTGCTGCATGGCTATTTCCACGGTAATGTCGTCCTTTTTCCCCAGAAAATGTATTGGCGTTTCATAAAGCGGCGTTTTGTCGGCATTGAGATACCTTACAAAGTCCGACAATCCCCCGTCGAATTTAAATTCGAGGTTCTTGCGGTTGCCGCGTTCGCGCTGATCCTCCAGCGTAAAGGTAACGCCGCGGTTAAGATAGGCCAGCTCCCGCAGCCGCCTTGATATTGTATCGAAATTCATCTCCAGCGTTTCAAACACGCGCGCGTCCGGCAAAAAGGTAACCGTTGTCCCCTGCCTGCGCGTGCGCCCCATCTCCGCAAGCGGCGCTGTGGGCTTGCCGCAGAGCATCTTACCCTTTGATTCATAGCTCCTGAACTTCTGCTCGTATATCTTGCCCTCGGTGCATACCGTAACGTCCAAATACTCGCTCAGCGCGTTCACGACCGATGCGCCCACACCGTGCAATCCGCCGGAATAACCGTATGCGGCGTTATCAAACTTGCCGCCCGCGTGCAGTTGGGTATACACCACCTCCACGCCGCTTACGCCGAGCTTTTCATGTATGCCTACGGGTATGCCGCGGCCGTTATCCTCCACGGTGACGGAATTGTCCTTGTGCAGCGTTATACTCACAAGGTCCGCATAGCCGTTTGCCGCCTCGTCCACGGCGTTGTCCACTATCTCCCAAAGCATGTGATGCAGCCCACGCGAGCCTGTGCTGCCTATATACATACCCGGCCGCATTCGTACGGCCTCCAGCCCTTCCATCACCTTGATATCGCTTACGGAATAATCCTTTGCCATCAGCAGTCCTCCACGGATAAAAAATACCACATAATGTGTTTCTACACACTAAATTCCACATTATATTATAATACAGCTTTGCCATACGGGCAAGCCGCAGCATACAATTTCCTTGTGCGCAATCTCTGTCGTCAAATGATATGAACCATAAGGTTCGCAGCAACCGTCGATGCGG
>CAZXRQ010000028.1:0-23722 GCA_964642795.1 uncultured Oscillospiraceae bacterium
TGTCTGAGATTATGGCTGGGCTGTATAGACGTCAGTGGGTTTGACGCTTACGCCGAAATGTGTTATTATGAAATGTAGGGACGGATGATATCCGCCCCTACATTTTTGCCTGCCCGACGCGGCGTTCAGTTCGTTCCTCTGTCGCCCGCCGACGCGGTCTATGCGCGGAGCGCTTTCGGTTCCGCAGCCGGTTTAGCATTCTCTTGCTCAGTAAAATATAGGGCTTGACATCGCGCTGATTTGGGGATAATATTCTTTCATGCAAAAAAAGGCGAGAAAAACCTGTTGTTGTAGAATGCAGGGGCGCTAGCGGCTCTATTAGAGCGCGGGCGGCTCCGGTTGGCGTTGCCTGTGTTCACTGCCGCATGTTATCTGCTGCTTCGGATATACCGTAAGCTGATAGGGACCGTATAAAGGCTGTGCTCAGGCGCAGCCTTTTTCATGTTCGCTTTTATACAAACACACATACATTAACTATTGAAGGAGAGCTTTGACTATGGAACACATTATAAACGCTATCGGAAACACTCCGTTTGCACGAATACACTATCGTTTTGCCGGCGAAGAAGCGTGCGTATATGTTAAACTGGAGAGCTATAATCTTACCGGCTCCATAAAGGACCGGATGGTGATGTATGTGCTAAGCGAAGCATACAAAAGAGGAGAGCTTGTAAAAGCGCAGCCTATCATCGAGGTAACAAGCGGAAATACCGGCATTTCCCTCTCCGCGATCGGCAGCAGCATGGGACATCCCGTACATATCTTTATGCCGGACTGGGTGAGCCGTGAAAGGCGTGCGCTTATGGAAATGTACGGCGCGTCGCTGCACTTGGTGAGCGAGGCTCAGGGCGGCTTTTTAGGGGCAATAAAACAGGCCGAGGCACTGTCAAAAACGCTCGGCGGCTATTTGCCGGATCAGTTCAACAATCCGGACAATATCAAAGCGCACGAGCTCGGTACCGGCGCCGAAGTTTTAGCATCGCTTCCCGAGGTGGACGGTTTTGTGGCCGGAGTAGGCAGCGGCGGTACGTTGATGGGCGTAGGCCGGCGGCTGAACGCAGATCATCCGGTAATAACGGCCGCGGTCGAGCCCGACGCTATGCCGGTACTGTCCGGCGGCGCCGTGCGCGGCCCACATGCCATTGAAGGTATCGGCGATGAATTTATACCGGGCATCGTGGAGCCTTCTGCCATTGACCGTATAATTACCATAAATGACAAGGATGCCGTCAATATGGCGAGACTGCTAGCCCAAAAACTGGGCCTGGGCGTAGGCATTTCCTCGGGCGCAAACTTTCTCGGAGCGGTGCGCTTGACCAACGAAGCAAAGCTATCGCACGTGGCCACCACTTTTGCTGACGACAATAAAAAATATGTATCCACCTCATTACGGGATAAAGTGGATCAGAATGCGCAGTATTTATCCAATCAAATCCAGCTGCTGGACTATACAACTGTTGATGCAGCCGATGGAGCGCCCGTGCTGAAGCAGCCGGACTATACGGTACATCGCCTGCAACACGGAAGCTATCCGGCGGGGTTTACCCCTATGCTGAAGCAATAAGAAAAGCACAGAAAAAAACGCTTTTGTCCGAAATGAACCGGCCCCCGCAGAGAAGCATTGAGAAAGAAGCCTCCTATCGCAGGACGAATACAACAGGAGGCTTTATTACAGAAAAACGCCGCCGAAAAGAGTTATTGCCTAAGGTATTGGTTTGATCCATCGATTATGGGGAAAGCCTTCCTGTCATCTGTCTGTTGCTCCGTCATGGCGTTCCCGTTCTGCACCGCGATCAAGTTCTTTACAAAGCCAGGACGGTCTCGGCATCTGTCAAAATACGGTCTGAACACGAGCGGCTTGATCGACGCTCCGATTATTCGCGGCGACAGCAGGTAGCAGGCGTCTTTGGCTTCCCGTATCTTATCAGCTTATCAGCAGCAGACTTAACGCAATCAACAGCTGCCCTACATAATAGAAGGACAGGTTTACCGCCCTAAGGCATTTGGGGCTGTCCTTTGCAAAAAGGGCAAATACCAATACGATATCGCTTACCATAAACAACAGTGAGCCTATGGCAAACACCAGTCTGAACTGCGAAGCCGGCTGCTTCAATAGCAGCGCGAGCGCACAGGAGAACATGCTGATGACCACCGCCAAATATACAGTGCCCACCTTTACGATGCCTGCCGGCGCATCCACCCGCTTCAGGATGCTCCTGATAATGGAATACGACAGCACTGCCGCAATGGGTACCGCTATGAGCAGCGCCTTTACATCCAGCATTATCAGCCCGGCGAGATAGAAAACATGCCCTATCAAAAACACCGCCATGCCCGCAATAAATATCTTCTTTGCACACGATACTATTACATTTCTTAGGTTTAGCAGCACGTCGCCTGCGGCCCCAAACACAAGGCCCAGCACTACAAGAAGACCGAATACACGGTCGGCCGTCACCGCGCAGCAGGCCAACCCAAGCAGTACAAATACCAGCGACGCAGCACCCTTTAGGCAAACAGCCGCAATGGGTTTTTTCTTGTATTCGTACAGTATGAACACAACGTCAATGATTATGCCAATTATCACGTATGGCAGCCAAAACATCCGCACTTCCTCCTACTCTGCTTTAATTAAGCATATCACCCGCAATACGGCCGCACAAGTTTTTTTCACGGTCGCCGCTGCAACGCGCCGGCACAAAACCGCAAAGCCCCAAAGAGCCGCACTGCTTCTAGCGGCTCGGGTACAGGCGCGTTGCTATAGTTATTATCCCAACAGCTCCAACACCGTGCCGCAAAACACGCGCACGCCGGTGGACAGCGCCTCCTCGTCAAAGTCAAACCGGCTGTTGTGATTTTCTGCCGGGCAGTCGGTAAGCAAGCCGAAATAGGTCGCCTCTCCTCCCTGCTGCCGGACATACTCGGACATGTACGCATAATCCTCGCTGCCTCCGCAAAACTTGTGCATCTGCGTTGCAGGTATGTCCAACTTTTGGTTGCAGATATCCAGCAAACGTTTTGACAGCGTCCATGAGCATTCCAGTGCGGGCGCACTGCCCATAAGCCGTATATCATATGTACACTCGTGCATGATCGCGGCGCCCTTGATTATGCGGCGCGCATACTCCTCCATATAGTCGTTGGCTTCGGTGGTCATGCCGCGCACCTCAAGCTCCAGCTCCGCCTGTTCGCATATCACATTGCGTCCGCTGCCGGCCGAAATTTTACCCACGTTTACCTGCGTAGGCACCTCGCCGAATCGTGGTATCGCATGCAGATTAAGTGTGGCAGTCGCTGCTGCAAGCAGCGCATTCCTGCCCAGCTGTGGAGATATCCCGGCATGTGCGGATCTTCCCGTAAACGTCACATCGAGCTTAACTGTGGCCAGTCCTCCGTCGCCATCCTCGCTGAGAGCGCCAACGTGATAGCCGGCGTGCTCGCCTTGGGGAAATATATGTCCTGCAAGCAGGTATTTCACGCCGTCCAAATGTCCGTTTTCCACAATTGATTTCGCTCCTCGCACGCCCTCCTCGGCGGGTTGGAATATCAGCTTGAGCTTGCCATGCAGCTTATCGCGGTTTTCCATAAGTATACGCGCAACGCCCAGACCTATTGCCGTATGCCCATCGTGACCGCAAGCGTGCATAATGCCCGGCTCCATCGAGGCGAAGCCCTCTCTGGCCGGCAGATGCTCATCGTCGCCGCACTCACAGACACCCAGCGCATCTATATCAAAGCGCAGTGCAGCCGTGGGGCCTTCGCCGCAGTCGAGTATGCCGATAACGCCGGTAAAGCCGCCTTTTGTCTGCGGCAGGAACTCCATATCCGCGCCGTTTTGCGCCGCCCATTCATAATGCGCCTCCAGCGCCTCCTCGGTGGGTAATCCCTTCCGCCCGTCCGCGGCGCATACCGCTTTACCTGCCAGCACCTTATAGCCCAGCCCGGAGAGTTTGCGGGCAATTATTGATGATGTGCGCATCTCCATCCAACCCGTCTCCGCATAACGGTGAAAGTCGCGTCGCGCAGCCGACAATTCGTCGCTGAGCTTCTTCACCCTTTCATTTAGCGCTTCATACACTATATCGTCCCCCGTGAGTTAATGATATCAAGCATACCATGCCTGTCCAAATCAATGTGTTCGCCTTAACCTCCACAATATACAGCAACGCTGCTCATCGCCATAAACCATTTTATTATATGCGTATATCTTATCATGTGCCATACTTTATTGATAATATCATTTCCTTATGCGGGCATATGTAAAGCGTAATGATGCGGCGTTTGGCATTAGTCAATTGAATCGTCTGCGGCATACAGCTTATCACCCGCAGCAAAGCTCACCCCGCGCACCATCACGATAGCTGTGGTATAGCGGGGACTGTGCTTTGCCTTGGCTTTACCGGCGGCGCACTTCCCAAGCTGACGCAATGGATCCAACTTATATTCGGCGGCAGCGGTACTGTGCCCGCCGCCCTCGTCGCAATACTGCTCAGTCTTTTAATCTCCAAGGATGCACCCGCCCTCTGCGTATACGCAGGCAACCACGGCCGGAAACTGATCTGCATATTGAAACAACAGCATATACGGCCGCCGCGGCTGCTTGGCCGCGGCGGTCATTTACATCATATTCATCTTTTCTGCCGTCAGCCTGCCACCGTTACAGCACTATGCAGATAAGGCTGTTGCATTCATCGTTGACCATGCGCTGCAGCGCGTGCTGCAATCGCATCTGCGCATTCTGCGGCATACGCGCCGCCTTATTGGTCAACTCATCGCATACCAGGTCGTATAAAGGCTTGCCGAATATTTTTACCTGGCCCAGCTTTTCCGCATCGCCCTCAAACGCTTCAAGCAAATACTCGCGAAACTCCGTCGCCTGCGCCTCGCTGCCCACCAGCGGCGCTATCTCGGAATCCACATCCACCTTGATTATGTGCAGCCCCGATGCGTGGGCGTTGAGCTTAACGCCGTATTTGCCGCCGCGCTGCATAAGCTCCGGCTTGTTGAGCGCAAGCTGCATCATATCCGGCCCTACCACGCCATAGCCCGTCGCTTCGGCCGCCTCCAGCGCATCCGCTATCCTGTCAAACCGGCGTTTCGCACTTACAAAATCCTTCACCATGGCTATTAGCTGCGCGTCATTTTCTATATCGCAGCCGCACTCCTCGCCGAGTATGCGGTAAAAAAGCCCGTCGCAGGGTTCTATGGACAGTACGATCTCACCTGTGCCCGGCAGCACCGCGCTCAGCCCGGCAGGTTGCATATCCTCAATATCCGCAAGCGCAGCCGTCACCTCCGCGCCGTTGCACATCTTCATTGGCGAGGCGGTGTGCTCGCTGAACGGGGCAAGCATACGCTGCATAAGCCAGTGAGACGGAGGCAGCGCGCATATCCATGCTGGCAGAGCCAAACTTATCGCGCGCACCGGAAACTGCATAAGTACATCATACAGCAGCGTCTGTATGCTTTGGGCGTCCATGTTCATCGCGTCCAGCGGCGCGACCGGTACGCCGTATTCCGTGCTGAGCTGCTGTGCAAGCGCTATGGTCCCGGCATCCTGCGGATGGGTGGAGTTGAGCACCGCCACGAAGGGCTTGCCTTGCGCGGTAAGCTCATCTGCAACGCGCTTTTCGGCGTCGCGGTAGTTTTCCCGCGGAATCTGCGTTATGCTGCCGTCCGTGGTCACCAGCACCGCTATTGTGGAATGCTCGCTTATCACCTTATGCGTGCCTATCTCGGCCGCATCCTCAAAGGGTATATCCTGCTCAAACCACGGCGTGCGCACCATCCGCGGGGCATTGTTTTCCTCGTGACCGGTAGCGCCCGGCACCATGTAGCCTACGCAGTCTATAATGCGCACCCGCACGTCCACCCCGCCTTCGAGCCGCAGCTCCACGGCTTCCCCCGGCACAAACTTGGGCTGGGTGGTCATTATGGTCTTGCCCGCGGCGCTTTGCGGCAACTCGTCCGTAACGCGGGTCTTTTCAAATTCGTTCTGCATATCGGGCAGCACCATAACATCCATGAAGCGCTTTATGAACGTGGATTTGCCGGTGCGCACCGGCCCCACTACCCCGATATATATGTCGCCGTCCGTCCTCTTGGCAATATCGCCGTACAGAGCCGCTCTGTCCATCATGGCAGCACCCTCCCAATCATAATTAACAATAGATATATATGTGCTGCTAAATGGAAAAATGCGCCGGATATCCGGCGCATATCAGCAATGCGGTTTGAGTCACCTGCAGTACACATCCTCGCGGCGGCTGGCCAAGAGCGGCAGCTCGCGCCGCACCTTGTCCACCAGCTTGAGATCTATATCGTTAATAATTACGCCGGTCTTTTCATCCAGCTCCTGCACTATATCTCCCCACGGCGATACCAGCAGCGTGTGCCCCCACGCAATATAGCCCGCAGACGCATCGCGCGCACAGGACGTTCCTGCAATATAGCACTGGTTGTCCAGCGCGCGGGCACGGAACGTCACGGCCCAATGTGCCGGGCCTGTGGTCATATTGAATGCAGCAGGCACAAGTATGAGCTTTGCCCCTTGCAGCACCATTTTTCTTGCGAGCTCCGGAAAGCGGATATCAAAGCATATCATAAGCCCGATCCTGCAAAACTCCGTATCGAATACGGTGCAGGCGTCCCCCGCGCTCAACGTATCCGCTTCGCGGAAACACTGCCCGCCCTCGACGTTGATGTTGAACAGGTGTACCTTGCGGTGTTTTGATATCTGCCTGCCGGAGCGGTCAAATACATATGCGGTGTTGTATATACTGCCGGCGCCGTCGATCTCCGGCACCGACCCGGCGGCAAGATAAACGCCATGCTCTTTGGCAAGGCCTGACAGCGCGCGCCATAAGTCGCCGTTCTCCGGCTCCGCATACAGCGGAAATTTCGCAGTATCATACGGACAAGCGAACATCTCCCCCAGCATGACTATATCCGGCTGCTCGGAATCCAGGCGGGTAAGCTGCCTTTCCAGCGCCTGTATGTTCTGTTCCTTTTCGGTATAAACGTGTGTCTGAAGCTGCGCTATGCGCATATATACTCCTCCCCGTACGGTGCCTGTTATTGTGCATCGTCCCGGTCCGTACGCTGCCTGCGTTTAAACAGCTTATTCTCGGTACCGTTTGCTATACGGCGGATATTGTCAACATGCCGCACCAGCATAAGCGCCATAAGCAGGCCGCACAGCACGCAAAGCTGCACGTTATCCAGGTTCAGCAGTATCGCGGCGGCGGCAAAGCCAAAAAACCCCGCCAATGACCCCAGCGATACCATTTGGCTTATGTATATGATCGCAAAACCGCATACCGTGGCCACGGCGGCCACGACCGGCGAAATCATCCAGGCTATTCCCAGCGAGGTCGCCACTCCCTTACCTCCCTTAAGCCCGAAAAGCAGCGGATAGTCGTGCCCCATTACAGCAAACAGTCCCGCGACATAACCGCCCGTTTCGCCTGCAAGCAGCCGGCCTAGGAGTACAGCCACTATGCCCTTTGTAAAATCGCCTATGAAGGTCATCACGCCCGGCTTCATGCCGAACACGCGCAGCATGTTGGTAGTGCCTGCATTGCCGCTGCCGTGGCCGCGCACATCGTCGTGAAAATACGCCCTGCTTATCAGCACCGCCGTTTCTATATTGCCCACAACATATCCCAGCGCCGCACAAATAAAATAAAACCAGTTGAAGGCCATGGCTTAATCCGCCCCGCCGGTATCTTTTGTGCGCCTGCGGACTATCAGTCTTATAGGCGTAGCATCCAGCTTGAAGGATTTTCTAATGTAGTTTTCCAAATAGCGCTTATAGGAAAAGTGCATAAGCTCCGCGTCGTTGACGAACAGCACAAACGTAGGCGGCTGCACGGATACCTGCGTGGCATAGTACAGCTTCAGCCTGCGGCCCTTGTCCGACGGCGGCTCGGTAACGCTGACCGCCTCATTGATTATATCGTTAAGCGTACCCGTGGATATTCGGGTGCAGTTCTGCACATATGCATACTGCACAAGCTCCATTACCTTATTGACGCGCTGTCCCGTAAGCGCAGATATGAACAGCATCGGCACATAGCTCATAAAGGCGATATCAGCATACAGCTTCTTTTTGAACTTATCCATCGTGTAGGAATCCTTTTCGATAAGATCCCACTTGTTTATCAGCATCACGGAGGCCTTGCCCTCCTCGTGTACATAGCCCGCTATACGCACGTCCTGCTCGCTAAGGCCCTGCTCCGCGTCCACCACAATCAGCACCACGTCGGCTCGCCGTATAGCGCCCAAGGAGCGTATCACGCTGTACCGTTCCACCGTCTCGTCCTCTATGGCGCGCTTTCTTCGTATGCCCGCCGTATCCACAAGCACATAGTCCCTGCCATCGTAGCTAAACGGCGTATCTATCGCATCACGGGTAGTGCCCGGCACGTTGCTTACTATTGTGCGCTCGTGCCCAAGCAGCATATTTACAAGGCTGGATTTTCCCACGTTAGGCCGCCCCACCACCGCGATATTTACCGGCTTGGAATCCTCGCCGCCCTCGGCGGGCTCGTCAAAGTATGCCACCACATGATCCAGCATATCGCCGAGCCCCAACCCCTGTTCCGCTGAAATTGAGATCGGGTCGCCTATCCCCAGTGAATAGAAGTCGTATATCACATCCTCAAACTTGGGATGATCCACCTTGTTCACTGCAAGCAGCACCGGCTTTTTGCTGCGGCGCAGCATTTCCGCCACATCCTCGTCAGCGGCAGTCAATCCCTCGCGGCCGTCCACAAGGAAGATTATTACGTCGGCGGTCTCTATTGCAAGCTCCGCCTGTCGGCGCATCTGTGTGCTTATCACGTCCTCCTTGGCCGGCTCTATGCCACCGGTATCTATAAGCGTAAAGGAGTGCTGAAGCCACTCCGCATCCGCATATATTCGGTCGCGCGTAACGCCGGGGGTATCCTCGACTATCGCGATACGCTTGCCGGTCAATCGATTGAAAAGCGTGGATTTTCCCACGTTGGGGCGGCCTACCACGGCCACAAGCGGTTTTGACATAATTACACCTCTGCTCCGCATCCAGCGGTCAGTTTTTATTCTTTACAAAGAGCAAACAGCTCCTCAATGAAATCCTCGCCGTCGAATGCCGGCATGGGCGCCACGCGCGTATTCAGCGCGGTTTGAAGCTGCTTCAGCGTAGTGCCGTCCAAAAACACATCCTCGCACTCCCGCAGCATGCTTCTGGGTATAAGCAGCGGCGCATCCGCCTTATACTTGAGCTGGCTTTCCAGATCGCATCCGCATATAAGTCCGCTCACAGTCACACTATGGCCAAAATAGTCGTTTTGCATAACCTGCACATCAATCTTTATGCCATACGGCTCAAGGCGGTCAAACAAGGTCTGCATAAACGGTGCTGCAAGCACGCCGCTTGCGGATATAAAGCTTGCGCCGCATTTTAGCGGGCGCTTATCCTCCAGCGCATAATTGAAGCCGTCCTCAAAGCGTCTTAGCAGCCCTACGCCGTTTTCCAGCTGATCGAAGCCGTCGTATTCATCATAGCCGGGCAGTTCGGCGCCCGCCGTGAGATACAGCTCATCCGCGCCGTAGACGAATCGGTCGCCATATTCGGCAAGGCTTTTTTGCTGATATTTTCGTATCAGCAAAATAAGCTCCTTCGCCTCCTCAGGCGTTACGTTTCTGAGCGGGTGCAATCCCTGCCTGTACTTTGTAAGTCCCACCGGTACTATCGCAACGCTCGCCGCCTCAGGCCGCAGCGCGTACAGCCCATCCAGCGTGTTAATAAGCGCGCTGCCGTCGTTCAGCCCCGGGCACAGCACTATCTGGCTGTGAAAGCTCAGCCCCGCACTTTTTAGCCTTGCAAGACGCGACGCCAGCTCGCCCGCCGTTGGATTTCTCATAAGCTTCACACGCAGCTCCGGCTCCAGCGCATGCACTGAGATATACAGCGGGCTTATTCGGCGGGCTATTATGCGCTCAAACTCGGGCGTATCCACATTGGTAAGCGTAACGTAGTTGCCCATTATCAACGACATGCGCCAGTCGTCATCCTTAAAATGCAGCGTATCCCGCACTCCGCCGGGCATTTGGTCGATGAAGCAGAACAAGCAGTGATTTTTGCAGGTGCGAACAGGGCTCATCAGTCCGGACTCAAAGCTGAAGCCCAGCGGCTCATACATAGGCTTATCCACCACTGCCTCCACGCGCTCACCCGCCGGGCTTTCCAGTCCCAGCGTAAGGCGCTCGGCGCTTGCAGCGTACTCATAATCGATTACGTCCGCCACATCCTCGCCGTTTATATCGGTGAGCAGCCAGCCCTCGCCAATATCCAGTTCCGCCGCTATGGAGCCGGCGTCAACACCGGTTATCCTGTGCTTCATCCAAATTCCTCCATTGTACATTCCAGTAATTATACCATGATATCCCCCTGCAAACAAACCATGTTTTACACATAAAAGGCCACGGCGCAAAACACGCCGCGGCCCTAAGATGGTTTTAGGTAAGCGTTACTTGGTTGCCGCTATCGCCTGCAGTATCTTCTCCGGCGTTATTGGCATCACATTGAGCAGCTCGTAGTTGCCTATCGCGTTGCAGATGGCGTTTATTACGGCAGGCGCGATTGAGTTATCCAAAGGCTCGCCCACACCCTTTGCGTTGTACGGCCCGAGGCCGCCGCCGCTCTCGAGTATTACGGTCTCAACATCCGGCACGTCCACTGACGTGGGGATTAGGTAAGTCGAGAAGCTGTTGGCCTTGGTTATGCCCTTGCGCCACTGCAGATCCTCGTGGGTAGCCCAAAGCGCATGGTATACGCAGCCGCCCTCGACCTGGCCCTCGCAGGAGTTTTTGTTTATCATCTTGCCCGCGTCTATGCCGGCGATGAGACGCAGCAGCTCTATTTGACCGGTGCCTTCATCCACCGCAACCTCTACTCCGTGGCAGGTATAGGTGAGATCGGGGTTGACCTGACCCTTGATATCCGCAAGGTTAGGTACTTCGGTAAACGGCGCGTTAAACTGCGCTATGGTCTCAAGCTCGCCGCCGTCGTTGCTGAGGTTGGCGACTACCGTGGCAAACGGCATGTTGACCTTGTCCGGATCGTTGACAAGATATGCCTTGTGATTGCCCAAAGCGAGGTTTTCCACCGGATAGCCCAACAGCTCGCTGGCCTTTTCCAGTATGCGGTCGCGCATTATATCCGCCGCCTTGATGGCCGCGTTGCCGCTCATGTAGAGCTGGCGCGTAGCGGTCGTAGTGCCGCAAAGCGGGGTAAGGTGCGTATCCATAATGAACGGATGCACGTCGGTGATATCCAAACCCAGCTCCTCTGCGACTATCTGGGCAATAACGCTGCCCTGGCCGCCGCCGAGATCCGGAACGCCCGCACGCACCGTAACGCTGCCGTCCAGCTCAAGCCTTACGGATACACGGGAGGAGTCATGCAGGAAGGTCATGCGGCCATAAACCATGTGTCCGCACGCCACCGAACGGCCTACCAGCCTGCCGTCGGGCAGACGGTCCGGCTTGGGAGTCTCGTTCAGCTTGGCGTCAACCTTGCGCAGCAGCTCGTCAACCGCTATATGGCCCTGCGGCACGAAGCCGGTAGGCAGAGCGTCGCCGTTGTGCATGACGTTTTTAAGGCGCAGCTCCACGGGATCCATGTTGAGCCTTTGAGCAATACGATCCATCTGGCGCTCGTAGGCAAAGTTTACCTGCGGGCCGCCAAAGCCGCGGTTCGCGCTGGAGAACGTGTTGTTGGTGAATGCCGAGATGCTCTTGACATGCACGTTGGGGATATTGTACGGGCCTGCGCCCGCGTAGGTGGAATACATTTGCACCCAGGGCGTGCAGTAGGTGTAGGAACCGCCGTCCATTACAACGGAGACCTCCTGCGCCAGGATCTTGCCGTCCTTGGTGGCGCCTGTCTTATAGTGCAGATACTCGGGATGGCGCTTGGAGTGGGATTCCAGCGATTCCTCGCGCGTCCATATCATCTTGACCGGCCTGCGCGTAGCCCTTGCAAGCAGCGCAACATAGGTCTCGACCGTTATATCCTCTTTGCCGCCGAAGCCGCCGCCCATGGGAACGCTCATGTTTCGAACATGCGTATGCTGAAGCCCCATGCACTTGGCTATGGTGCGGAAGTGCTCAAGCACCTGGGTGCCTACGCGCAGCGTTACCACGCCGTCGCCGTCCATCCACGCCATACCGCCCTCGGTCTCAAGGTAGGCATGCTCGTGGGGGGAGGTGTAGTAGTCGTCCTCGACTATCACGTCGCACTGTGCCCACGCCTTATCTATTTCGCCGCACTGTATCTGCGTGCGCATTATAACGTTGCTGTCGTCCTCGCTGGATACGACATACGCATCGTCCTTTATCGCCTCGCGGGGATCAAACACGCCCTCGGTGGGCTCGTAATCGACCTCGATTAGCTTGCAGGCGTCCGCCGCAATCTCCTCGGTCTCGGCCGCTACCAGCGCTATTGGTTCGCTCTTGGAGCGCACCTTGCCGCAGGCCAGCACCTTATACAGGCCCTCGAATCCGCCACCAACATCGCGCATCTGACCAAATTTGCTTATATCCATGTTTACCAGCACATCGTCAGCGGTCAGCACAGCCTTCACGCCGGGCAGCGCCTTTGCCTTGCTGGTGTCTATGCCGTGGATTATGGCAGAAGCATATTTGCTCCTGAGCACCTTGGCATAAAGCATATTCGGCATACTCCAGTCATCGCTGTACAGCTGCTCGCCCTTCGCCTTTGCCCATGCGTCATGGCGGGGTACAGCATTGCCTACAAGGGTAAGATTCTTCTTCATGCCAACTCTCCCCTCTCTATCTCCTTAGCGACCTTATAGATCGCATCCACTATTTTTACATAACCGGTGCAGCGGCACAGGTTGCCGGCTATCGCGGCCTTGATGGCCTTGCGGTCCGCCTTGCCGCCGTTTTTAAGGTACTCGACGCCTACAACTATCATGCCCGGCGTGCAGAAGCCGCACTGTACGGCGCCGCACTCCACAAACGACGCCTGCAGCCTTGCGGCCAGCTTATCGTTGTAGCCAAGTCCCTTATCCGTCCATATCTCGTGGCCTGCACAGGCGGCCGCCAGCGTGATGCAGCTTTTTACCGCAACACCGTCCAACAGCACAGTACAGGTTCCGCAGTCACCCTCCTCGCAGCCGCACTTTACGTCGTAAACGTAGTTGTCGCGCAGTGCGCGCAGCAAGCTGAGATGCGGCTCTATCTCGTAGGTCACATCTTCGCCGTTGACGCGAAGGTCAATCTTGATCTTATTGCTCATAGCGTTACCTCCTCACCTTCACATGCACTCGCCGTATGCGGCCAGCTTGAGTGCGCGCTGGACAAGCACCGGCATTACGGTACGGCGATATGTTACCGTAGCACGCACCGAGGGATCGCGCGGATTCATATCCTTTTGGACTTCCTCGCCCATCTTCGCAAACGTAGCCTCGTCCATTTTATGACCTATCAGCGCCTTTTCGGCGTTGTATGCGCGAACCGGCGTAGGCGCGACTGCGCCCAGTGCGACGCGGCAATCCTTTATCACGTCGCCATCCATTTCGACGTATGCTGCGCAGCTCGCCATGGATATCGACATGGACTTGCGCATACACAGCTTCAAAAAGCCCATATGCGGCTCTGCCTTGAAGGTAAAGTGAGTAAGTATCTCGTTAGGTGCTATCACCGTCCTGCCTGGGCCTGCAAACAGCTCCTTAATGGGTATCTGACGCTCGCCGTTTTTAAGGCTCTTTACATGAACCATGGCGTCCAGCACCATAAGCGAAGGTATGGTATCTCCGCCTGCACCCGCGTTTGCCACATTGCCGCCGACCGTAGCGCTGTGCCTCGTGGTAGGATCGGCAAACACATTGCCCGCTGCATACAGGCCGGGAGCGTTCAGCTTGAGTATTTCCGATTTGCTTATCTCGTCCACGGTGGTAAGCGCGCCCAGCGTCACTATGCCGTTTTCACAGGATATTCCGGAAAGCTCCTTTATGCCGCGTATATTCACAAGAGTGCGGTCGTTGCGCTTGCCGCTGCGGATATACACCAGCACGTTGGTACCGCCTGCCACTAGGAAAGCGCGCTCGTTCAGCTCATCCAAAGCCTTCAGCGCATCATCCAGCGTGGGGGCGTTCAGGTACTCAAAGTTCTTCATGCTTTATCCTCCTTCATCCGCTTAGAAGCGTCCATTACCGCGTTGACTATGCTGACATAGCCTGTGCAACGGCAGTAATTGCCCCGCAGATAATCCTTTATATAGTTTTCGTCCGGCTCCGGATTCTCATTGAGCAGCGCCGTAGACGCTACCACCATGCCTGGGGTACAGAACCCGCACTGTATGGCGGCGTTGTCGATGAAGCTCTGCTGCACATGAGAAAGCGTACCGTCCTTATCAGCCAGGCCTTCGGCCGTAGTGATTTCCCAGCCGTCCGCCACTACCGCGGGAATAAGGCAGCTCATCACGCTCTGCTTGCCGTGCATTATCGTGCACGCGCCGCACTCTGCGATGCCGCAGCCATACTTTGCGCCGGTAAGATACAGCCTGTCGCGCAGAACGTTCAGCAGCAGCTCATTGCTGTTTACCCAAAGGGTATGCTGCTTGCCGTTTACCTTTAGCGTTATCTGATGTACGCTCATTTCAGTTCACCTCCGCTGCGTTTCCATGCAAGCTCTATGCAGTCGCGCGCGATGATCTTGGTGACGTCAGTGCGGTACTGCGCAGTTGTGCGGTTATCGTCTATCGGCCTTATGAACGCGGAAATAGTATCCGCCGTTTCCATTATAAGCTCGCTGGTCATGGTTTTGCCTGTAAGCCCGCCGGCGATATCCTTGAGGAACAGCGGCCTTGCCGCTACCGAGCCCATCGCCATGCGGCAGGCTTTTATCTTATCGCCGTCACGCTCGATGATGCAGGTGATGCTTATCTTTGCAATATCCGACGCAACCCTGCCCAGCTTGATGAAGCCATAGCCGGTATTCTCAGCGGGTTCGGGCAGGCAGATGCCGGTAAGTATCTCGTCCTTCTCGATTGCGGATACGCCTGGAGCGATGAAGAAATCCACCGCGTTCACAGTGCGCTCGCCGCGCACGCTGTCCAACAGCACCTTGCCGTTATAGCACATGCAGGGGCCTACCGCGTCCGCCACGGGAGATGCGTTGCAGAAGTTGCCGCCCAGTGTAGCCATGTTGCGAACGGATACGCTTGCCATCTTGTGGATAGCATCCGAGAGCGCAGGGAAGGATGCGTTAACGTGCGCGTCCTTTTCTATGGCGGTAAGCTTCATGTTGCAGCCTATCACATAGCCGCCGCACTCATCGCAGGTATGCGCGCCCTTAAGCTCGTCTATGCCGTTAATGTCCAGCATATAGTCCATTTCAACAGGCGCACCGACCTTTACCTTAACAATAAGATCCGTTCCGCCGGCAAATATCTTAACGTTATTCTTCTCCGACAGTATCTGCTTGGCCTCGTCCAGCGACGCAGGCTTAAGATAGTCGAACTCCTTCTCGAGCAGTCTGGTATTTATGCTCATGCCTTCGCCTCCTCTTCAGCCTTTTCCTTTAACGCTGCCAGCATAACCTCCGGGGTGATGGGCAGCCGGGTGAACCTTATGCCTATTGCATTGTATACCGCATTGGCCACTGCAGCCTGCACGCTTGCAAGCGCCGCCTCGCCTATGCCCTTGGCGCCGTAGGGGCCGGTGGGCTCATAGGTGTGGCATATCTCGACCTGGACGTTCTCCGGGTTGGGCATCTCGGCGGCCGTAGGTGTCTTGTAATCGATCATCAGGCCGTTGTTCTTGAGCGCGCCGGTCTTTTCGTCCATCTCCAGCTTTTCATATACCGTGTAGCCAAAGCCGCGGTTAAAGGAGCCTACCAGCTGACCCTTGACCAGAGCGGGGTTCATCGCCACACCGCAATCGCCGTATATCAGCACGCGGGGGCAGGTAATGATGCCGGTCTCGGTATCGACCTCTACCTCGACAAAGTGGGTCGTGAAGCAGGGCGGGCAGTTATACTGACGGTAGCTTTCCGCGCACTGCATGGTGCCCCAGTTCATTATTTGCATGTTCTTGGCTATGTAGCCAATGGTGAGGAACTTGTCCGGGAAACCCTTGACCTGTACCACGCCCTGATGCAGATCCTCCCTGAGTGCAACCTCAAGGTTGAGGTCGTGCTCGGCCATCATGCGGCCCGCGTTTACGAGCAGCTGCTGCTTGACCTTGAGCGCCGCATTGTATGCAGCAGCTCCGCCGCAGTATACGCCGCGCGTTGCGTGGGTGCAGACGTCGTAGCCGGTGTTCATAGTGTCCGCAGGGGACAGGCCTACCATATCGTAAGGAACCATCAAGGTCTCGGATACTATCTTGCGCAGGGCGTCCCAGGTTCCGCCGCCGTGATCCGTGACAGGGCTTATGATATCCACAGAGCCGTCCTCGTTGATCTTTACCATGGCGCTGGAATAGTCGATTACCTCGCCGTCCGTCGGCGCACCGGTGCCGGAGCAGTGGAAGCCGCGCGCCACGCCCATGCCGCGGCGCTTTACGCCGGTCTTGGTCGCAGGGCGGGGACGATTGTCGAAGTCCCAAAGCTTGCGGCCTTCAACAAGGCTTTCCTCAACGCCGCTGCTCTTTATAATTGAGCGCACGGTCGGGCCCTGGCCCCAGAACTCATCGCCTATGCCGCGGTAGTTCTTCAGCCGGAAGTCTATCGGCGAGAAGCCCATTTCATTGCTGATTATATCTATCATGCTCTCTATGGCGAAGTTTATCTGCGGGTTGCCATAGCCCTGCATTGCGCAGCAGGGGGTCTTGTTGGTGTATACGGCGGTGCCGGTAAAACGGATATTGCCCTGATACTTATACAGGGAGGCAAACCATCCGGCCGTACAGCCCATAAACGGCAGCGGCTGCACCTGATGCGCGCCAAAATCCACCAATGCGTTTACATGCGCGGCGGTTATTATGCCGTCGTTGGTAACGCCGATCTTTACATGGTACTTGGAGGGATACTTCTGGTGGCTGTAAAAGTCGCCTTCGCGGCTGGATATCATCTTGACCGGCCGCCGTGCCTTGATGGCTATGCAGGCGCAAATAGGAATAACGGTGTTCACCTGTATGGAGGAACCGAATGCGCCGCCAAAGGGCATCTTTTTTACGTTGACCTTGGAAAGCGGCATACCCAGTATGCGTCCAAGCAGCTGACGCGTGCCATGAATGGACTGGCAGGTGCCCATTATCGTGAGCGAACCGTCCGGCTCCGGCTTACATACCGCGCCCTTGACCTCGAGCTGCGCATGATATATGCGGTCAAGCTGGAAGTCCTGCTCGAATATCCTGTCCGCGCGGGCAAAGCCGCCGTCACAGTCGCCTTCGTCGATGTTACGGATAACGCCGATGTTGTTGTGCACATCGATCTTCTGGTCGCCAAGATATATCGTTTCGTAGAGCTGGGGTGCGCCATCCTTCATGGCTTCTTCCGGCTCATACACGGCGGGCAGCACATTGTACTCCACCTTAAGCGCCTTCAGCGCCTTGTACGCAAGCTCCTCCGTATCCGCTGCAACCGCTGCGATAGGCTCGCCAACGTGACGCGCCTTATTCGGCAGTACGGTACGGTCGCGGTAGGTCGCCTTGGGCACGCTGACGCTGCGCTCATTGTAGATGATGGGATTGATGTCATCGTAGGTAAGACAGACGGCGCCCATCGCCTCCGCTTCGCTGGTATCTATGGATACTATCTCCGCATGGGGATATGGGCTCCTGAGCATCACGCCATACATCATGCCCGGTATGATTACATCCGAGGGATACTCCATGGATCCGGTGACCTTTGCGCGTCCGTCGGACCGCGGAGTGTCCTTGCTGATAACCGTTGTAGGACTAAGCTGGCTCAATTGCATCACTCCTATAAATAATTTAGTAAATTTGTTGCATGTTTAGTATACCATACGAGCGCGGGTATTTGAACGTATTTATACGCATTTCATGATTAAACTTTATTATCGATACGCGAATATATATAAACTTTCCTTCGTTTTTTCGCCCACAAATGCGTTATTCTTTTACGTGAATAACGTTATGCCCCGCTGCGTTATTTGCCGGCATATATAACGCCTCTTTGCAAAAACGGCCTTATGTGCTTATACATGAATTGCAATATTCATTCTGCCAATTAGCCGTCTGATTTCATTTTGAACACAAACTCCTTAAATCGCATCGACAGCGGGGACAATGAACGGTTTTTGGGGTATACGAAGTAAAATGCGTTTTTGCACCGGTAGTCGTCTATGGGCAGCGCCTTGATGTTACCTGCGGCAACCTTGTCGGCTACAGATATTTCCGACACTATCGACAAGCCCAGTCCCGCCTTCACGCACAGTACGATCATCTCGTTATTGTGCATATGCGCAAGCACCTTGGGCTGTTTTGCCGCGCTGCCAAGCGATTTGAGCGCGCTTTCAAACGCCTTGCGTGTAGCGGAACCCTCCTTACGCAGGAGCAGCGGTTCGTCCAGCAGACGGTCGAAGCTGATACTGGTCATCTCGGAAAACGGTGCGATGTTCGGCGCAATAACGATAAGATTGTCGTCAGCGATCTTTTCATATATCAGATTGCGGCTTTCCGGCTCGCAGCCAACAAATCCGAAATCGAGTTCGCCGCTCAGCAGATGTCCGATAACGTCGCCAGAGTTATAATAATAATGCAGATTATAGGTAACGTCCGGATATGATTTATGAAAGCCCACCAGTATATCCGGCAGTATATATTGCCCCGGAACACTGCTTGTGGCCACCTGCAGCATACCGTCGATCTTGCCCTGGTATTTTTGCAGATTCAGCAGCGCCATTTCTCGCTGGTTTAGTATCTCCAGCGCGGAAAAGTAAAACTGCTGACCTGCCTGAGTAAGCTCGGTTTTTTTGTTGTTGCGCTCAAACAGGGTTATCCCCAGCTCCTTTTCCAGTTTTGATATGTGATTGCTCAACGCCGGCTGCGTCAAAAACAGCTTTTCGGCCGCCTTGGAAAAGCTTTTAACCTTGGCAATAGTAACAAAAGAGTCCAATTCCTTAAAATCCATGCGCGCCTCCGTATTCTCAATATGTAGAAATCAGTACATCATGTATAAAAGTTTTATAGAAAAACACTGCAACTGCCTATAGATGATTATACTGCTTTCTTCAGAAAAGTGGTTATCCATTTGTAAGCATAACGCTCTGTTTATAATTGTGTGTCTCCAGCGGCGCGCAAAAGCGAAAATTGCTTACATGTATAAAAAGGCATGTCATACTGACATGCCTTTACGCGTTTTGGAAATATTATTCAGGACGAATGAAGTGTCCTATGGGTTCAGAGCATATATCGCCGTCCTTGGCAATGGTCTTGCCGCGGAGAATTGTGTTCGTTACCCTGCCTTTAAACGTAAATCCGTTATACGGGCTCAGCTTGGTACGGGAATGCAGCTGCTCCTGTTTGAACACATATTCGGCGTCCATATCCACAATGGCGATGTCCGCATCCGTTCCAACGCAGAGCGAACCCTTGGTCGGGTAGGTGCCAAACATACGGGCGGGCTGCTCACTCATAACGTCCACAAAGTCGTTTATGGTCAGCTTGCCGTCGTTAACCGCAGTAAGCATCACCATACTCATGGTCTCGATGGACGCCATGCCTGCCGGCGCATCCCACAGCCCCTTAAGCTTTTCCTCCGGGGAATGTGGCGCATGATCCGAGCATACAAAGCTCAGTGTGCCGTCGTTAAGGCCCTCCCAAAGCTTGTCCTGATCGTACTGCGTGCGCACAGGCGGATAGCCTTTTATCATGGAACCGCACTTCTCAGCGTCAGCATCGGTCAGTGCAAGGTAGTGCGGGCAGGTCTCGCCGGTAACGTTGACACCCTCGGCCTGGGCGTTACGGATAAGGTCCACGCCGTCGCCCGCAGCAAGGTGCAGTATATGCAAATGCGTTCCCAGCTCGCGAGCAAGGGATATCGCGGTTTCGATTATGGTGGTCTCGCTGAGTACCGGGCGCGCCTCAAGCATCGCAGCATAGCTGGTATCCCCGCGCGCCTGAACGCGTTCGGTCAGCAGCTTGATTATATCGAAGTTCTCCGCATGGATGGCAACCATCTTACCGGTTTTCGCAACCTGCTCGAATATCTTGTATACCTGCCCCTGATCCAGCGGCGGTATAACGTCCTGCATACCCTCTTTGTAGTTGTAAATGAGCTGATAGGTCTTTGAGTCTATCGCATAGCCCCAGAAAAACTTGAAGCCCACCACGCCAGCGTCCGCAAGGGATTGCAGCCGATCGTTGTTAAGGTCGCCCAAGCAAAGCCCCCATACGCCAAAGTCCACATGCGCCTTGGGCGTGATGCAGTTGATAAGCTGGTTCATCGTATCCACGCAGTACACGGCGGGGTTACAGTTTGGCATTTCATATATGGTGGTTATGCCTGAACATGCAGCCGACATCGAGGAGTGGAAAAAGTCCTCTTTATAGTGCGCGCCGTTGTAGCCGTCGCGGGAATGCACATGCGTGTCTATGAAGCCGGGCATAACGTATTTGTTGGAAGCGTCCGTAATCTCCGCGGCGTCGCCTGGCAGCTCGTCGCTGGTAACGGCGGCTATCTTTCCATTCTGCACATATATGTTTGCCTTATAGCTGTCATTCGTAGTTACTATGGTGCCGTTCTTAATAATATGATCCCAATACATAATTTGATGCGCCTCCTGAATTATGCCGGTAATATGTTAGACCATTTGATAAATGTGGGGGATGCTATCCCCCACATTCAAGCTCTACTGATTTGCTTATGCCTTGCCGGTTATCAATCCCAGCAGCGCCATACGCAGATACATGCCGTTGTGCGCCTGGCGGAAGTATGCCGCGCCGGAGTAGCTGTCCACCTCAGTGGCGATCTCGTCTACGCGGGGCAACGGATGGAGTATGGTGATGTCCTTTTTGGCGCTCTTGAGCAGCTCGTTGTTAACGATGTAGCTGCCCTTGCAGCGGAGGTAGGATTCCTCATCGGGGAAACGCTCACGCTGTACGCGGGTAACATATACGAAGTCGGACACGGACAGAGCGGCCTTTACGTCGGTGGTCTCTGTGATATCGGCGCCCTTATCACGCAGCTCCTTGGTGATCTCGTCTGGCATTTTCAGCTCTTCGGGAGAAGCGAATATCATTTTGTTGCCAAACTGTTCCATGAAATAGCCCAGGCTGTGCACCGTACGGCCGTACTTCAGATCGCCCAGGAAGGTGATGGTCTGGCCGCCGATGTGGCCTTTTTCCTTGCGCATGGTGTAGATGTCCAGCAGCGCCTGCGTAGGATGCTGGCGAGCGCCGTCGCCGCCGTTGATGAGAGGATGCACCGCAATCTCGGCAGCCTCGATGGCAGAGCCGGCAACCGGGTGGCGCATTACGATAGCGTCAACATAACCGTCAACAGTCTTAAGGGTATCCTGCCAGGTCTCGCCTTTGGCCTGGGAAGAGGCAGTCGCCGCACCGAGGTCTATCGTGCTCGCGCCAACGCGCTGTATAGCAGAGTTAAAGGAAAGGCGCGTACGCGTGCTGGGCTCAAAGAAAAGCGTAGCTACCAGCATACCTGCAAGATCCTTGATGACTTCACCGCTCTTTACGCGCTTTTCATAGATCATAGCAGTATCCATGATATGGCACAGTTCCTGAGTGCTGAAATCGTAACCGTTGATTATGTCTCGTCCCTTAAAGTTAAAATCCATAGTATCTCTCCTCCATAACAAGTATAAAATAAAAGCTGATTGGCAAGCGGTCTTTCGCTGCCGGTGCGCTTATGCCAACGTAGTTCCGGCCTTGCCCTCAAGCGCCTCCAGCGCCTTATCAAGCGAGGTAATAATGCTCTTGCGGCCGGGCTTGGATTCTACAAACTTCACAGCAGCCTCTATCTTGGGCAGCATGGAGCCGGGTGCAAAATGCCCTTCTGCCATGTATTGCTTGGCTTCCGCCACTGTAAGAGTGTCCAAATCCTTCTGATCCGGCTTGTTGTAGTTGATGGAAACCTTCTCTACGGCGGTAAGTATCACCAGAGCATCGGCGTCCATATCCTCGGCAAGGCGTTCGCTCGCGAGGTCTTTATCTATAACGGCTGCGGTACCGGTCAGGTCGCCGTTAGCATCCTTTATAACGGGTATGCCGCCGCCGCCAACGGTGACAACAATAAAACCGTTGTTTACCAAGCACTTAACAGCATCCAGCTCGGTTATCTCTATGGGCATCGGAGATGCGACCACACGGCGCCAGCCGCGGCCAGCGTCTTCCTTCATGGTGTAGCCCTTTTCGGCGGCGATCGCCTTGGCTTCGTCCTCTTTATAGAAGGGGCCTATGGGCTTGGAGGGGCTCTTGAACTTAGGATCGTCCTTATCCACAACTACCTGCGTAACAACGGTAACTACTTCTTTGTTTACGCCGCGCTTCCTAAGTATCTTGCCAAGGCCCTGCTGTATGTGGTAGCCTATCATTCCCTGACTCATCGCGCCACAAACATCAAAAGGCATTGCGGGAGTTACGGAGGTAGCATATTCGTTCTGCAGCACAATACGTCCCACCTGAGGGCCGTTACCGTGCGCTATCACTACGCTGTAACCCTTGCCAATTATGTCTGCGATGTACTCGCTGGTCTTTTCCACCACCTCAAGCTGAGCTTCAGCGGTCGCCGGCTTGCCGGCCTCCTGCAGCGCGTTGCCGCCAAGTGCGATAACAATGTTTTTCACGATAACGATGTTCTCCTCTTGCTGATATATTTGCGTCGCTTTCTCGTACGCAGTACAAAATGCCCCTAATAGCATGTTTGTGCTAATTTTATCATGTATCAATGAGGTAAGCAAGCGGCTCGGTATTTTGTATTATTTTATATATTGTAAAGTAAATAAATAAAACTTATGACAGCTTTCGTAGGAGTATTGTCATATATTCATTTATTCAAGAGACTGCTTGTACACTAAGAAACCAAGCTAGCAGACGAAGCAAGCCCGCTGCTCAAAACATCATAAACTTGGTATAAATCCGTTATATACGGTTCAGAATTATTTTATTGATATGCTTCCATAGATACAATAGGGAAAAAGGTTGTCAGCCGGAGGAAAGCGCACTATGATGCTCGAATATAAAGCAATCGGTAAACGCATAAAGATTGCCCGCATAAAAGCCGAACTTACGCAGGAATGCCTTGCGGAAACCATCGGCCTATCGCCTACCCATTTAAGCAATATTGAAACCGGTACAACACGCGTAAGCCTTACTGCAATCGTAAATATAGCCAACGCATTAGCGGTTTCAGTGGATGATCTCATATGTGACAGCGTGATAAAAGCCAGACCTCAGTTCGAACGTGATATAGACCAGCTGTTTTCAGACTGCGACGACTATGAAATACGCATGCCGTTATTGGATACTCGTCAAAAAGCAAAAGACCTCATCGGCGTTTTTGTAGCCGATCTGGTGCTGCAAATACTGAGCTATGTAGCGCAGACTGAACGCGAAAGCATCAAAAAGAGGCAGGCGGAAGGCATCGCGGCCGCCAAGCTGAGAGGCGTACAGTTCGGAGCGCCGCGCAAACCCATACCGGAAGGATTTTCAGAGCAATATGAGTTGTGGCGTGCGGGCAGCATATCCGGCCGGGCAGCGGCGCGCGCACTTGGCACCTCGCCCCA
>CAZXRQ010000029.1:0-23189 GCA_964642795.1 uncultured Oscillospiraceae bacterium
GCTCCGGGAACTCCATGAGCACGTCCGTCATTTCGTTGCCGCGCTCGCCGCAGCCGACGTAGACGATTATGTCCGCGTCCGCCCACTTTGCAAGCTGATGCTGCACGACGGTCTTGCCGCTGCCGAACGGGCCGGGGACTGCCGCCACGCCGCCCTTGGCCACAGGGAACAGCGTGTCTATAACGCGCTGGCCGGTTATCATCGGCTCGCTGGGAGCGAGCTTCTCGGCGTAGGGTCTGCCGCGGCGAACCGGCCACTTTTGCAGCATGGGCAGCTCGACTTCGCCTTTTTCGGTTTTGAGCTTGGCGATAGGCTTTAGCACGTTGGCCTCGCCCGAATATATCCAGGTAAGCTCGCCGGATACGTTGGGCGGCACCATCACGCGGTGCTCCACGGCCTCGGTTTCGGCTACGGTGCCCAGTATGTCGCCGGGCTGCAGCTTGTCGCCCACATTGGCGGCTGGCACGAAGCTCCACAGCCGCTCGTGGTCGATGGGCTCCACCACCACGCCGCGGGTTATGCGGTCGCCCGCCTGCTCGCGTATCTTGTTGAGCGGACGCTGTATGCCGTCGTATATGGATTCGATAAGGCCGGGGGCAAGCTCAACGCTCAGCGGTGCGCCGGTGGATTCCACGGGCTCGCCAACGCCTATGCCGCCGGTCTCCTCATATACCTGAATGCTGGCCATGTCGCCGCGAAGCTCTATGACCTCGCCTATCAGCTTTTTCTCGGACACGCGCACCACGTCGTACATCTGTACGTCCGCCATGCCGCTGGCCACTATCAGCGGGCCAGACACCTTCACGATGGTACCCTTGACTGCCATTACTCTCTATCCTCCGAAAATAGTATGTCGGCGCCTATCGCCTTTTCCACGTTGGCCTTTATCTGCGCCATAGCCACGCCGGAGCTGCCGTGGGAATCCGGGATGGGTATTATGGCGGGGAAGGTCTCTGATTTGTATTTTGATACCGCTTCGCCGCAGCCTTCGTACAGCGGCTCGGTAAGGAATATCACCTTTACGCCCTCGCGGGCAAGCCTGTGTATGAGCTTTGAGGCTTTGTCCTCGTCGGTCTCGTCAAACACGGCTATTCCTGCCGCCTTTGCAAGCAGCACGGAATCGCGGTCGCCTATCATGGCGACGTCGGCGCTTTTCGTGCCCGTGATGTTGCTCGTATTATCAGCCATATATCTCACGCAGCCTTTCCGTGATGACGGACTCCTCCAAGCCGTTGCGCTTGGCCGTCATAATGAGACGCACGCAGCGCGCCTCCTGCTCGCGGGCCAGCAGATAGCCTATGATGGGGGCTATGGATTCGTTGTCCCCCTTGTTTTTTGCCGCGAGCTTTATAAGGTAATCGTCGCGGGCCTTTTCAATGGCGCTTATATGCCCGGTTTTGACCACCGATGCAAGCCCGGCGGTGATGGCGTCTCTGGCATTGCCGGCTGCCACCGCCTTTGCAAGGCTTTCAACGGGCAGCTCCGCCGCGGCGATGAGCTTGTGCTCACCTATCTCGCCGGCGTCTATAAGCACGGCGTGCAGCTTCTCCGGAGTTGCCGCGCCCATCGCGGAAAGCCGAAGCAGCGCGGCTATGTTGTCGAAGTCCGCCTTGGCGTTGAAGTACTCGCTTATGAACGGATCGCGCAGACTCAACGCGTACTTGGCGTACGCGTTGTCCAGCTGCACGCTGACCTCCACGGGATCTACGCGGGTATAAAAGCCCACCTCCAGCGAGTCCAGCGCATCGCGCAGCTCCACGGGGAGCGCGTCGGTCATGGAATAGTCCTGCGCGTCCACCATGGCCTTGAGCGTATCCGCAGGTATAACGCCGCCCTGCATCAGCACGGGCGCGTCCTTTGAGCCGGTGAGCCGCAGCTTCAGCAGCAGCTTTAGGTTGTGTACGTCCGCCTTCATGCGGAACACGTCGGTCTTGCGCTCTTTGGGAGTGACCTCCTCCACCAGCGCATATGCAGCTGCAAGCTCCCGATCTATCATGGTTTCCACGTCTGCGAGCGTCGCATCCGGCATACCGCCGTAGCCTGCGTCTACAAGCAGGCGCAGCGCCTCGGGAGCGGCGGCATCTATAAGGCGTGCGTACAGCGCGCGGTCGAGCAGTGCCTTTTCATGCACGCGTATACGGGCGACGCCGTACAATGCGGATTGCTGTGGCATCTATATCCTGCCTTTCGTCAATTGAACAGCAGGGCGGCGACCCTGCTTGAATCATACTCGTGCACCTCGTGCAGCGCCGCGGCAAACGAGCAGTTTTTCTCGTAGCCGGCCGCCTGCAGCATGAAGCCGCGCGCTATGCCGTCCGTTGCAGCGCCCAAGGTAAGCGGCTTTTTGCCGCTGGAAGCGAGCGCCTTGTTTATCTCGGGGAGCAGACGGGAAAACGCTTTTTCATCCGCCGGAGCGGGCAGCAGCGCCTCGCCGCCGTCGCTTTCGCGTACCGCGATAGAGACGAGCAGCGCGTCCAGCTCCGCGCCGGACAGGGCGTTAAGCCTTTGCTCCGCCGCGGCGAAGGCCTCGTCCACCACACGCCTGCGCGCAAAAAGCGCGTACTTCCGGCTGTCCAGCTCCGCGTTGGTGCGGCTGCGCTCCAGTATATCCTCGCGCTGCTTTTTAGCACGCATGGCGGCGTCGCTCGAAAGCTCCCACGCCTCGTTTTCTGATAGCTCGTTGACCTTGCGCACGTCCTCCTGCGCCTGCGCGCGGAGCTCGTCCGCCTCCGCCTGCGCGTCGGCTAATATGCGTTCTATCAGCTTATCCGGGTTGTTAAGCTCGTTTGCCATCGCTTTCGCGCCCCTTAGCCTATGGTAACGCCGTTGACCAGCAGGAAGGAGATAAGCAGCGCCAGCACCGCGTAGGTCTCGACCATGACGGTGAGGATTATCGCTTTACCGGATTCGCCGCCGTTTTTGGCTACCAAGGCTATGCCGCTGGACGCGACCTTGCCCTGATGTATGGCTGAGAACAGGCCGCCGAACGCTATGGGCATCGCTGCGAACATCAGCATGAGCCCCTGCGCAACGGTAACGGCTGCGCCACCGCCCAAAAGTCCCGCCTTGCTGGCGATAACGAATGCGATGAGCAGGCCGTATATGCCCTGCGTACCGGGCAGCAGCTCCAGCACCAGCACGGAGCCGAATTTATCCGGTTCCTCGGCGATCACGCCTGCGCCCGCCTGACCGGCCTTGCCAACGCCTATCGCGCTGCCGATACCGGCCAGAGTAGCCGCCAGCACCGCGCCTATGCCTGCCAGCACCAAACCAATGTTCTCAATCCCGAGAAAGCCTTCCATTTTGTATGTCCTCCTAAGTAATGATGGTAAGTTTTTATTTATATGAAAACGCCAAAGGGCGGTTTCAATGCAGCGATTATTCCGCCTTTACCCGCACGGTCTTTGCGCGGAACGCAAGCGGTCTGAAGTCCTGGCCGCCCGCGTCGTAGAACTTGCCGAAGAACTCCACGTATTGCAGCCTTGCGCAGTGTATAAAGCAGCCCAGCGTGTTTATGCCCAGGCTGAACAGATGCAGCGCCGCAAGCAGCACGGCGGTGAGCAAAAAGCCTATCGCCTGCAGCACGAGACCATTCTGAAACGCGCTGAAGAACATCGAACCCAGCGTATTGAACACCTGGCCTATGACGCCGGTGGAGAGCCCCAGCGCGAAAACACGCGCATAGCTTAGCATATCCGAAAGGTAGCTCGTTACGTCGTAGAGCTTGCCCGCGCCGGACAGCGCCCGGCCGAACAGCTTCTTGCCGCGCCCTGCGAACACAAGCACCATTGCGGCGCCGGCGATCGCGGTATACAGGCCTATCCTGCTGACCGTTGCGGGTATGCCGTTTACCAGGTTGGGCAGAGCGAATACCAGTATGCCTACTACTATCATCAGCCAGCTGAAATTGTCGAATATAGCGCCGGCCCAGTCATGCGCCCTGATGCAGCGGTATACCTTTATGCATACGCCGAACAGCATGTGGACGAGCCCCAGCCCGAAGCAGAGGTACAGCATGCTCATAGGCTCCGTCATCGGGTCGAACAGCAGCGGGAAGGTGCCCGCAGGAGTACCCAAAAACGCGTTCCAGTCCATGCCGAAAAACGTGCCGAGGAATACGCCGCATATCATGGTGGATATGCCGCCCAGACACAGCACCTGCGCTATGCCCTTCAACATGCCGTCGGGCTTGAACACCTTAAGGAATACAAGGCAGCCGAGGAACAGCACCAGCCCGTAGCCCGAATCCGAAAGCATCATGCCGAAGAAAAGGAAATAGAACGGGGCAATTAGCGGCGTGCCGTCTATACCGCGCGGGTCGGGCTTGGAGTAAAGGTTGGTGACCGCCTCGAACGGGGCTACCAGCTTATTGTTTTTAACTACGCTGGGTGGGATTTCCTCATCCAGCGGGTCGCGCAGCTCCATATAGCAGTCGCCGCTTACCGAGCGCACGGCCTCTTCAACGCTGTCGGTCTGGTCGCTTCTGACCCAGCCGGTGAGTATAAAGGCGGTTTGCGTGGCGGAGAGCGCCAGCTTGCTGCTCTCGCGGTCGCGCTGTATGCTCGCCGCATCCAGCGCGCGGCCCAGCTCGTCCTTGTGCGCGGCAAGCGCCGTGAGCTTATCGTTTATATCCTGTTCCTGCCTGGCAAGCTCTGCCAGCTCGCCGTTGAGCCGGTCTATGTTGCCAGACGGCAGCCCGGTGAGCTTGGGGAAGACGTATTCTGTGAAGGATACCGCCTTTAGCGCGGCCTGTACGGTCTCCGCGTCATATGTGCAACAGGCGACCAGCAGCGCAACGTCCCGGCCGATGCTGAAGGTCTGTATGGCGGCAGGGATGTCCTCCAGCAGCAAAAACGCGTTTGCGTCTACAAAGCCGGTGAAATACCGCACACCGCGTCTGACGGAGCGTATGCTCTCTATTGGGGAATCCATTTCGCTCCACGGGGTAAGGGACTGTATCAATGCGCGCTTTTTATCCGCCTCGGAGCGCAGACTTGCCAGCTCGTGCGTAAGCGATTCCACCTCGGAGGCGAGCTGCATACCGTCCGGCAGTCCGTCTATAAGCTGCGAGGCCGTGTATTCGGGCTTTGCGCCTAGCTTGCCCTTTTCGGCAAGGGGCTTAAGCGTATCGAACGCGGACCTGAGCCGCGCCGCTTCCGCTTCAGCACGATCCAGCGCCGCGCTGTCCGCCTCGGCGTCGCCCTCGTTTATCAGCTGTACTGCGCCGAGCTTTTGCAGCGCATACATGAGCTTTTCCTCATCCTGCTTCATTGCGATCAGGGTAAGGTGCTTCATAGGGACGATCATTTTGCTAACCTCTCAAGTATATACGCGGCCGCGTCCGGTATGGATGCGCGCGCCTTATCGCAGGCGGCGTCGGCCTCTTTTGCGTTTTTATCGGTGATCTCGGCGGCCAAAGCGGCGCCGGCGGTCTCAGCCTCTGCAAGCGCCTTGTCCAGCTCTGCGCGCGCCTTGTCGCGTGCCTGCCTGTTTGTATCAGCGCGCGCGTCCTGCGCGGCCGATAAAAGCTCGCGGCCCTCCGCGGCGGCCTGCTTTTTAAGCTCGTCGGCCTGGGTCTCCGCCTCGGTTATTCTTTCTATCATGGACGGCAATTCGATATACCTCCTGCGCGTTGTCTGGTTTTATACTGAACGACCGAAACGGTCTTCATTCAGAACATTGTAGTATAATTCAGCGGTGCGTTCAAGCTCAAAAAAGTACACTATTTGGTGCCGAACAAACGATCGCCGGCGTCGCCCAAGCCGGGGATGATATAGCCCTGATCGTTAAGGTGACTGTCCACCGCGGCGACGAATACATCCACATCGGGATGTGTTGCGCGAACCTTCTTTACGCCCTCGGGTGCGGCGATGATATTTACCAGCTTAACGTTCCTGCAGCCCGCCTTTTTGACTATGTTTATGCCGGCTACGGCGCTGCCGCCGGTGGCCAGCATGGGGTCAACGATTATCACGTCGCGTTCGCCTATATCCGGCGGCAGCTTGGAGTAATAATCTACCGGCTCCAGCGTGTCCGGGTCGCGGTACAGGCCGATGTGGCCTACGCGCGCGGCGGGGATGAGGTTGACCATGCCGTCTACCATTCCCAGTCCCGCGCGGAGTATGGGCACTATCGCAAGCTTTTTGCCGGCGAGCGCCTTGGCGGTGGCCGTGGCCATGGGGGTCTTGATGGTGACCTCCGTAAGCGGCAGATCGCGGGTGGCCTCATACGCAAGAAGCATTGCGACCTCTTCGATCAGCTCGCGGAATTCCTTGGTACCGGTCTCCTCGTTTCTGAGCAGCGTCAGCTTATGCTGTATCAGCGGGTGGTCGATAACGTGCAGCTTATCCATTTTACTTAGCCCCCTTATAGTTGTTGATATAAGCGTTATCTTTCTTCTAAGCGAGATATCTTTTCTATGCGCGCGGCATGGCGCGGCGCGCCGGAAAACGGTGTGGTGAGAAAGGTGACGACGATGGCCTTTGCAAGCTCCGGCCCTATTATGCGCCCGCCCAGCGCCAGCATGTTGGCGTTGTTATGCTCGCGGGAAAGCTGTGCCATGAGCTGATCCGTACACAGCGCGCAGCGTATGCCGGGCAGCTTGTTTGCGGCGATACCGATGCCTATGCCGGTGCCGCATACCACGATGCCAAGGTCGCATTCGCCGGCCGATACGGCCTTTGCGGCGGCCTGCGCATAGTCGGGGTAGTCTACGCTGGCCGTGTCGAAGCAGCCCAAGTCGAGAGCTTCATGCCCCAGCTCCTTAATTACGGGCAGGATCACCTGCTTGCAGTCGAATCCGCCGTGATCGCTTGCTATGGCTATCTTCATTGTAGAAACGCTCCTTTGGAATAATCGTTATTGCTTTATATCGTGGTGAATCCGGCGGCCCTCAGCAGCCGGTTCATATAGGCAAGCCCCATGTCCGCGTCGTCCACGGCCTCGGCGAGAATTACATCGTAGCCGGTATACTGCCTAAGCTGGCAGAACAGAGCGCTGCAAAGCGTTTCGGGCTGCTTTCTCGTGCCGATTATAACACACTTGCGGTTATGATAAAAGCTCCGCGTTTCCTCCGTGGCAAAAATGACGCAGCGGAGCCCTTCGTTTACGCGTACGTCATATTCCCGCGCGAGCTTGGCTGCGGCGGTTTCAGGAGCGCCGGTGGCCACCAGCACCTGCGCATCGGGGGCGTAATGCTTGTACTTCATGCCGGGGGAGGCGGCGGTCTCACCCTCCGCCATGGGCGCGAGTATGCTGTGGGCGAGCGCGACCTCGCCTATTACGGAGACGAGCATTTCCCGCGTTATGCCGCCGGGACGCAGTATGGTGGGTGTGCCGACCAGCGACACCACGGTGGATTCCACACCTACCCGGCAGGGGCCGCCGTTTATCATGGCGTCCACCCGGCCGTCAAGATCCTGCATGACGTGCTCTATGCAGGTGGGGCTGGGCTTGCCGGAAAGATTGGCGCTGGGCGCGGCTACCGGTACGCCGCAAGCGCGTATAAGCGCAAGCGCGGTCTTGTGATCCGGCATACGCACCGCGACGGTGGGAAGCCCCGCTGTGACCTCGTCCGGCACTATTGAGCCGCGGTTGAAAATTAGCGTGAGCGGCCCGGGCCAAAACGCATCCATGAGCCTGCGCGCCGTATCCGGCACGTGGTTCCAAAGCGGCTTTACGTCACTTTTTTTGGCTATGTGGAGTATAAGCGGGTTGTCGCCCGGTCTGCCCTTGGCCTCGTATATGCGTCGCACGGCTTCGCCTGAAAGTCCGTTTGCGCCCAGACCGTATACGGTTTCCGTAGGAAATACCACCAGGCCGCCGGAGCGCAGCAGCTTGCCCGCGGCGGCCGCCCCGTATTCGGGCTGGTTAATGGCGTTGAAATACTGGGTATCCACGCTTAGTCCCCCTTGCTTTCGCCGGAGAGCCGTGCCGCCCTGTCCGCGAGTATCAGCGCGTCTATCAGCTCGTCCATATCGCCGTCCATGAATGCGGAAAGCTTGTATAGCGTAAGGCCTATGCGGTGATCCGTCACGCGGCCCTGCGGAAAGTTGTAGGTGCGTATGCGCTCGGAGCGGTCGCCGGAGCCCACCATGCTGCGGCGGGCGCTGGCCTCCTTATCTGCTTTCATGGACTGGAAGTGGTCGTACAGGCGGCTTTTGAGCACCCGCATGGCCTTATCTTTATTTTTATACTGGCTGCGCTCATCCTGACACTGCACCACTATGCCGGTGGGCAGGTGGGTTATGCGTATGGCGGATTCCGTCTTGTTTACGTGCTGACCGCCAGCGCCGCCGGAGCGGTAGGTGTCTATTTGCAGATCCTTAGGGTCTATGGTAACGTCCACATCCTCTGCCTCGGGCAGCACGGCTACCGTGGCGGCGCTGGTGTGGATGCGGCCCTGCGACTCGGTCTCGGGCACGCGCTGCACGCGCTGCACGCCGGATTCGTATTTGAGCCGCGAGTATGCGCCGTGCCCGCACAGCGAGAGCGATATCTCCTTTACGCCGCCAATTTCGGTAAGGTTCTCGTTGAGCGGCTCGGTCTTGAAGCCGTGGCGCTCAGCATAGCGCATATACATGCGCAAAAGATCCGCGCCAAAAAGCGCCGCCTCGTCCCCGCCGGTGCCGGCGCGTATTTCGATTATTACGTTTTTGCCGTCGTTTGGGTCCTTGGGCAGCAGCATCGTGCGGAGCTGATCCTCAAGCTCTGTGCGGCGCGTCTCCAGCTCCGCCTGCTCCGTGTGTATTAGCGAGCGCATCTCCGCGTCAGAAGCGTCCGCGAACATGGCGGCACAGTCCTCAAGCTGCGCGCCCACGCCGGTATATTCATCGTATACGGCGACTATTTCACCAAGCTGGGCGTGCTCCTTTACGTTATCGCGCCACACGGACTGATCCGCCATGGCGTCCGGCCGTGAAAGCAGCGCGGTGAGCTCGTCGTGTCTTGCTTTTATGCCCTTGAGCTTATCCAGCATAATCGTATATCTCCTCTATCAGGCAAGCGGCTTCAAAGCCGCAGATTTCGGTAACATGCGCATACGCGCGCGCCATGTCCTCATACGCGGACCCGTCCAGCTCCCGCGCCGGGGTGAATGCGTATGCGTCGGTATAACACGGCAGCACGCGGTGACAGTCGGGCCGGTAGCACAACAGCGGAAGATATGCAAGCTCCGGCGTTATACCGTCCTCCGTGCGCGTAAGCGTGAGCCGCACGAACAGTCCGTAATTCTTGGGCGCGGGCGACATGTTGGAGATGAAGTTGCCCAGCGAGTATATCACGGGCGCGGTAACCTCCGTGCCGTCCTCGCGTGCGACGGTAAGCCATTCGATGGGCTGCACCACATGCGGGTGGCTGCCTATTACGGCGTCCGCGCCCAGCTGTATGAGCTGCTCCGCGGTAATGCGCTGGGTGCGGTTTTCGTGGTTGTCGTACTCTACGCCCCAGTGCGGACATACTATTATAAACTCCGCTCCCGCATCCCGGCAAGCCGATATATCTGCGCGCAGGGCATCTTCATCCCCAAGACGGGTCGCCGCCCATCCGCGCTGGGCGGAATCAAGGCAGCCGTCCCGCCGGTTGACGCTGAAAGTGGCGGCGACTATGCCTACGCTTATACCGTTTGCGTCCACGATCAGCGGGGAATTTCGCATATCCGCGCTGTCCGCGGTACCGGTGGTAACAAGGCCCGATTCGCGCAGCACGGCAATGGTGCGGACAAGCCCGTCATAGCCGCGGTCAAGGCAATGGTTGTTGGCGGTGGTCGCAGCATCCAGCCCGGCGCTTACCAAAGCCTGCGCAAGCTCGTCCGGCGCATTAAAGGACTGGTACGGCGCAGTCGGGACGGGATTATCCTCGGTGGCGGGCGGCACGGTTGCGCGGGGCTGGGTATAGCCTGCCTCCGCACCCGCAAGAGTACATTCGAAGTTTGCGCACATCACGTCCACGGAGTCAAACAGGGGAGCGACGTCCGCAAAGCAGTTGGAAAAGTCGTAGCCGGTATCCGTGCGGGCTTCGCTTATCTGTCCCGTCATCATAAGTATATCGCCTACAAAGCCCAAGGTTGAGGTATCGGGTGAAGGCGTAGGTGAAGGTGCAGGTGTAGGTAAAGGGGCGGTGGGTTTTGCGGTGAGCGGGGCCGCGGGCTGCGCGGCGGCGGTCGCCGCCAGCGCGCTCGCGCTGCCCGCCGGCACGGCGGGCGCGCAGCCCGCGGCCAGGGTAACGCTCAAAACCAAAACCGTCACAAGCGCAAGCCTTCTCATGCTTCCACCGCTACCACGCGGTCAATACCGCAGATATCCTTTAGCGTATATCCTCCGCCAAATAAATGCAAAACGTCCTCGGCCTGCCCTGCGCCTACCTCCATTAGAAGTATACCGCGGGGGTTTATGCAGCTTCGCCAGTCCGCGGCGATACGCCGGTAAAAATCCAGCCCGTCCGTGCCGCCGGCCAATGCGAGCAGTGGCTCGTATGCAAGCTCCGGCTGCAAATGCTGTATTTCGGCAGCGGGGATATAGGGCGGGTTGCAGGTGATAATATCAAACGCGCCGGCTATGCCGGCAAACAGGTCGCTTTTGATCACGCGTGCGCTCAAGCCCAGCGCAAGCGCATTTTCCCCCGCGAGCGCAAGGCAGGATTCGCTTATGTCGGATAGCGCGGCGCTTACGCCGGACAGCTTTGCAAGGCTAAGGCCTATGCAGCCGGTGCCGCAGCACATATCCAGCACGGTCTTATAATTGCGCTGCGCTATAAGCTCAAGCGCATGCTCACATAACGTCTCGGTGTCCTGGCGGGGAATGAGCGTCCCGCGCCGCACGGCGAACGTAAGCCCCATAAAGTCCCACTCGCCAAGTATGTATTGCAGCGGCTCGCCTGAACGCCTGCGCTCCACGGCGGCTGCAAGCAACTCGCGCTTATCCTCGGGAAAGGGTTTATAGGCTGATAGCAGCAGCTGCGACGGGTCGATATCGTCCAGCAGCTGGCACAGCAAAAGCCGCGACTGAAGCGCGGCCTCCTCCTTTGCAACCGGGTAGAGCGCGAGCGTCATCTCGCGCAATGCGGCGGATATGCTGTATTCCTGCTCCGCGTTCATTCGGCCTGCACGGGTTCGCCGTTCTGCGCGGTGGGCGGGTTCATTGCTAAATTAAACGCGGCTATCGCCACCTCTATCATATCCGGCTCGGGTTCGCGGGTGGTTAGATATTGCAGCGCCATGCCGGGGGCGCGTATCGCCTTGGTGAGGAAGTTGTCGTATTTGGCGGCGAATTTCAGCAGCTCATAGGAAAGCCCGGCTACCACCGGCAGGAATATGAGCCGCGTGGCCAGTCTTATAAGGAAGTTGTCGCTCCAGCCTATCGCCGCGAAAAACAGTATGGAAACCGCCATCACGAGGAAAAGGTAGTTGGTGCCGCAGCGCGGGTGCAGCCGGCTGTGCTTCATGGCATTATCCGGGCAAAGCGGCTCGTCCGCCTCGTAGCAGGCGATGGTCTTGTGTTCTGCGCCGTGGTACATATATACCCGGCGTATGTCCTTGAGCGCCGAGCAGAAGATCAGGTAGCCTATGAATATCAGCAGTCTCACGCCGCCCTCGGCAAGGCTCTTCCAGATGCGGGCTACATTATCGGCATTTTTGAAAATAAGCGAGCTTACAAATGTTGGCAGTACGAAAAACAGCCCCACGGACAGCGCGACGGCGAGCACTACCGCAACGCCCATCATCACCTTTTCGACGGACTTGCCGAACACCTTGGCCAGCCACTTTTCAAAGCGGGTGGGCTCCTCGGTTATGTCCTCGCCAGCAAGCTCTGCGCTGCGGCTGATGGTGTTTACGCCTATCACCAGAGATTCGATGAAGCTGACCACGCCGCGCACTATGGGCAAGCCGTAGAACGTGCCCTTCTGCGCCTTGGTCTTCTCGGGCTTGAATTCCGTCGCTATGCTGCCGTCTACCCTGCGCACCGCCATGGCGATACCTTCGGGGGACTTCATCATAACGCCTTCCATTACGGCCTGGCCGCCCACGGAGCATTTCTTTGGCATGTGTTGTAACTTCTCCTTCCGCCGCCCGCGTGAATGTGTGCGGAGCGTATCAATGACGCCGGCAGGGTGCTGTCAGCATACGGCGCGGCGGTCAAAGTATCATCTGCATTATAGCATATATTGCATGGCGGACAATGTGTTCATTGTGAAAAAAGATTGAAAAGCGCGTATAAGGGCAACACTAATTGCCGAGGTGATGAATAATGAAGAACGTTTCGGGCAAATTCAATGCCTTTTTGCAGCGGACCGGGGGTTTCCTGAAGCGCCGGGGGATATATCTTGTGCTGATAACCTGCCTGGCGGCGGCGGGCGTGGCTGCGTTTTTTGCTTTCGGCACAGAGCGCGGGGCGGAGGACGGCGTGGAGGATGCGCCTGCGCGCGCTTCGCAGGACGAGCCGCTTGCCGCGGCAAAAACGCCCGAGCCCACCGTGCAGACTCCGCAGCCTACGGCGACGCCGCCCGCGGATTTTACGCCGCGACCCGGTACGCCGTCGCCCACCGAGGGGCGCGATATCCCGCCGGTGGACGGGGAGGTGATATGGCCCTTTGCCGCTGACGAGCTGATATACTCCGCCACGCTTGCCCAATGGATGACGCACCGCGGTATAGATATAGCCGCGAAGCTTGGCGAGCCGGTATACGCGCCGTTTGCGGGCGTAGTGGACGCAGTGTACGAGGATGCGGCGCTGGGTTGGTGCGTAAGACTGGCGCATCCGGATAACAAGGTCACAATATACGCAAATCTTGCAGCGGATCCGCCCGTGCAGGAGGGCCAGACGGTGGCGCTGCGCGGCGTGGTGGGCTATGTGGGCGAAACGGCGCTCGCTGAGTGCGAGAGCCGGACACACCTTCACTTTGAATTGTTTATTGATGAAGAAGCGGTGGATCCCGTACTGTATTTTCTGCTGGAGCACTAAACCTGGCCAACGGGTGGGCCGCGCATATTTGGCGCGGCCCACCGACTGCTTTTGGGGATTGACGAAATGTGAATTCGTGTATAATTCCGTGAATATGCACTTGATATATACAGCAGCGGTGATATAATAAATATGTACTCAAAAAATTATACGGAGGGACAAAAATATGGAAAACGTAAGGGTCGCAATTTGGGGTTTCGGCGCGATGGGCAGCGGTATTGCAGAGGTGCTGCTTCGCAAGCAGGGCGTAGAGATTACCGGCGTGTGCCGCAAGAACCCCGCCTATGAAGGCAAGAGCATTTTCGAAGTGCTGGGCGTGGAGCGCGGCGATCGCAAGGATGTTAAAATCAGCACCAAGATCGAAGACGTCGTCTATAAGGGCGCGGCGGACATCTGCGTTGTGGCTACGGATTCCTTCACCCGCGACGTGTTCCCCAAGATCAAGTTTGTTGCCGAGCAGGGCATCAACGTTGTAAGCATAGCGGAGGAGATGAGCTATCCCGCCGCGCAGGAGCCCGAGCTGGCCGCCGAAATGGACAAGATCGCCAAGGCGAACGGCGTCACCATTCTGGGCACCGGAATCAACCCCGGTCTGATGATGGATCTTCTTGCCATCTGCCTGTCCGGCTGCATGACGGATCTGGACAGCGTAATGTGCAAGCGCGTCAACTCCCTGTCCCCGTTTGGCCCGCTGGTAATGAAGGAGCAGGGCATCGGCGTTACGGTAGCGGATTTCGAGAAGGGCTGCAAGGACGGCTCGCTCTCCGGCCACGTCGGCTTTGCGGAGTCCACCGGCATGATCGCCGAGGCGATTGGCTGGGATATCACCAAGTTCCAGCAGCAGATGAAGCCCATCGTCACCAACGTTGACCGTCAGGCGCCCCATGGATTTGCGGCGGCCGGCAACGTGGCGGGCGTTAACATGACCAGCCAGGGCTATGACGCCGACGGCAACCTCAAAATAGACCTTATCCATCCCCAGCAGATAGAGCCTGAGATGGAAGGCACCCACACCGGCGACTACATCGAGCTCAAAGGCATACCCGAGGTCAATATGGCCATACGTCCCGAGGTCAACGGCGGCCTGGGCACCATCGCAATGTGCGTCAACATGATCCCTCATGTTATAAACGCCGAGCCGGGCCTCAAGACCATGATCGACCTGCCTGTTCCCCATGCGCTGATGGGCGATTTCCGCAGCTATATCAAAAAATAATCTCCGTGTAAATATGCCGCGGGGCTCCTGCGGGGCTCCGCGGTTCAACTCAAAAACGACATAATCGAGGCTGTGAAGCAATGAAAAACAAAAGCCTGCGCGCCAACCTGCTTCTGCTGCTGACCGCCGTTATATGGGGGTCGGCTTTTGTCGCGCAAAGCGCCGGCATGGAGTACGTAGGGCCGTTTACCTTTATTGGAATACGCACGATGCTGGGCGGCATAGTGCTGCTGCCTGTTATTGCGATAATGGACCGGCGCGCTAAACACGCCCTGCCCGCGGAAACACCGAACGTACCCGCGTACCGTAAAAGCTGGCTCGTTGGCGGCATATGCTGCGGGGTCGTGTTATTTGCGGCAAGCAGCCTGCAGCAGTTCGGCATACTGTACACAAGCGTAGGCAAGGCCGGCTTCATAACCGCCATGTATATAGTTATGGTGCCGCTGCTGGGTCTGCTCTTCAAAAAAAAGGTGCGGCTCATAGTATGGCTGGCCGTGGCAATAGCCGCGTTCGGCATGTATCTGTTGTGCATAAACAGCGGGCTGGAGGGCGTTAACCGCGGCGATGTGCTTATGCTGCTGTGCGCTGTGTGCTTTTCCTGCCACATACTTACGGTGGATCATTTTTCGCCGTATGTGGACTGCGTGCGGATGAGCTGTGTGCAGTTTATCGTATGCGGCGCACTTGCGCTTATAGCTATGGCGGTATACGAAACGCCCCGCATAGGGAATATACTCGAGGCATGGCTGTCTATCGTGTATGCCGGCGTGCTGAGTGCGGGCATAGGCTATACCCTGCAGATAATAGCCCAAAAGGATACCGCGCCAGCGGTAGCTTCGCTGCTGATGAGCCTGGAATCCGTGTTTGCGGTGCTGGCGGGCTGGGTGCTGCTGGGACAAACGCTCACGCTGCGCGAGATCGCAGGCTGCGCGCTGATGTTTGTAGCCATAGTGCTTGCACAGCTGCCGGGCAGATCAAACGGAAACGTTAAAACCAGCCTTCAAACCGACGGCTGTGATACAAACAACAATAATAATGAAAACGAGGTAAGTCAAAATGGCTAAAAAGGGTGATTGGGTGCTTACGCATACCATCGTGCTCACGCCGGATCAGCGTGCGCCGCAGGTGCCCGAGGATACGCATAGGGTGCCGCTGGAAATGTGGGTTAAGGGAAGGCTCACCGCGAATGCCGAAATAGGCGAGCAGGTCACCGTTATAACCCGTACCGGCCGCGAGGTAAGCGGCAAGCTGCTGGAGGTCAATCCGTGCTACCGGCATGACTACGGCGATTTCGTGCCCGAGCTGCTTGAGATAGGCGACACGGTGCGCGGCATAGTGTTTGGGGGTGAAAAATAATGGCTAAGGATAACAGCTACGCAGCGGTAATGGGCCGCAAGGGCGAAATAATGAAGAGCGCGGTAGGCATGGACTATTCCATGTTCGAATCCGGCTCGATCGCGTTTGACTACGAGGGCATGATGAAGGCCACCGGGCTGACCATCGAGGATGTAATAAAGATCCAGGAGAGCTTCTCCATCGGCCATACCCCGCTGATAGAGCTTAAAAACATAACGGCGCTTGCCCGCAAGCTTGCCCCCGCCGGCAAGGGCGCGCGCATATTCATAAAGGATGAGGCGGCCAACCCCTCCGGCTCCTTCAAGGCGCGCAGGGCGGCTACCAGCATATATCAGGCCCGCGAGATGGGCTATAAGGGCGCCATCTCCGCCACAAGCGGCAACTACGGCGCGGCCGTGGCCTCCACCTGCGCTATGGCGGGCCTTAAGTGCATCGTCGTGCAGGAGTGCTACGACTCCCACAAAAAAGGCCAGCCCGAGATAATCGAAAAAGCCCGCAAGTGCGAAGCGTTCGACGCAGAGGTCGTACAGCTCACCGTCGGGCCGGAGCTGTTCTATATGTTTTTGCGTATGCTGGAGGATACCGGCTACTTCAACGCCTCGCTGTACACCGCGTACGGCATACTCGGCGTTGAGACGCTGGGCTACGAGATAATCAACCAGTTCCGCGATAAGTTCGGCAAGGATCCGGACGCCGTGGTATGCACCAACGCAGGCGGCGGCAACCTCACCGGTACCGCGCGCGGCATGATCAAGGCCGGCAGCAACGCCAAGGTCATAGCGGCCAGCGTTAACCTCAAGGGGCTGCACATGGCAAGCGATACCCAGTTCAACATGAAGTCCTTCACCACCGGCCATACCGGCTTTGGCATACCTTTTTCCACCTGGCCGGATCGCAGCGACGTTCCCCGCAGCGCGGCGCGTCCGCTCCGCTATATGGACAGATACATCACCATCAATCAGGGTGAGGTGTTCTACATGACCCAGATGCTCGCCTCGCTGGAGGGCCTGGAGCGCGGCCCCGCGGGCAACACCAGCCTGGCGGCGGCGTTCAGCCTTGCGCAGGAGATGGACGAGGATCAGTGCATCGTGGTGCAGGAGACCGAGTATACCGGCGCCGGTAAGCACGTCAACCCGCAGCTTTCCTTTGCGCGCAACAACGGCATCGACGTGCGCTTCGGCGACCCCGCGGACGAGATCCCCGGCAAGTCCATCATACTGCCCAGCCATCCCAGCCTGCTTAAGGCGAACGATCTGGACGTTGACCATATGCGTCACTCCCTCATCAAGCACTCGCTCACGACGATCAAGGGCGAGCCTACCGATGCGGACATCGCCTTCCTCGCCGAGGAGGTAAAGCGCGACACGGCTTATGTTTTAGCCGCGATCAAATCCATAGAGGAGGAGGCCAAATAAGCATGAAGCGCAACGACGATTATGAAACACGCCGCGCGCACCTTGCGGGCCTTTCCGATGCGGAGCTTGAGCAGCGCTTCTGGAAGCTGGCCGGGCAGCTCGTAGATCCCATGCTGAAGCTGGGCTATGAGAACACCACCCCCAGCATAGAGCGCAGCGTACTTCTGCGCATGGGCTTCTCCTCCATAGAGGCGAAGGCCATAGTCGACGGCTGTATCGAGCATGCCCTCATGGGGCACGGCGCGGGCAACGTGGTATATAGGCTGGCCAACGCCAAGGGCCTTGAAATACGCGAGACCGGCCTGCTGCTTGCCGACGGCAAGTGCTTTGACGAGGCCGAAAGCCTGTTCAAGGGAGGTGTGGCATAATGTATAAGCTGGATCCCAACGACAACATCGATGTACGCGAGGTTTTGAAGGATCTCGAGCATTACCGTCCCCGCCGCCGCGGCTGGACGTGGCGTGAGCCGGTGGAAAACCTGCAAATGGGGCCGTTTACCTATCAGGATTGCAGCAAGCCGCTCACTTCCAGCGTGCCGCTGCCCCCTGCGCACTATTTCGGCAACATAGATCCGCAGCCTACGCCCACCATCACCACCGAGATAGCGTCGGGCCGGTTTGAGGATGACATCCGACGTATGCGAATGGCGGCCCATCATGGCGCGGATCACATAATGGTAATCCGCACAGCCGGCCAGTCCCACATGGACGGGCTTATCGAGGGCACCCCGCAGGGCATGGGCGGCGTTCCCGTAACCCGCAAGCAGGTGAGGGCGCAGCGCAAGGCGCTGGATATGATAGAGGACGAGGTCGGCAGGCCCATCAACTACCACAGCTACGTCTCAGGCGTCGCAGGCCCGGATATCGCCGTAATGTTCGCCGAGGAAGGCGTAAACGGCGTGCATCAGGACCCGCAGTATAACGTAATCTATCGAAACATCAACATGACGCGTTCGTTCGTGGACGCGTGCGAATCCAAAAAGCTTATAGAATGGGCGGGCATGGCGCAGATAGACGGCGCGCATAACGCCAACGCCACCGCGCGCGACGCGTGGAAGGTAATGCCGGAGCTTATGGTGCAGCATGCAATAAACTCAATATTCTCTGCAAAGGTAGGCATACCCAAAAAGAGCATCTGCCTTTCCACGGTGCCGCCTACGGCTACCCCCGCGCCCTGCGTGCATATGGATCTTCCGTATGCCGTGGCGCTGCGCGACCTGTTCCACGAGTACCGTATGCGCGCCCAAATGAACACCAAGTACATCGAGGCGTCCACCCGTGAAGCTACTGTAACGCACGTGCTCAACATGCTTATATCCAAGCTGACCAGCGCGGACATACAGTCCACAATCACGCCGGATGAGGGCAGGAACGTGCCCTGGCACATCTATAACATCGAGGCCTGCGACACTGCAAAGCAGGCGCTGGTTGGTATGGACGGCCTTATGGATATGGTGGAGCTAAAGCAGGACGGCTATCTGCGCACCAAGGCCCGCGAGCTCAAGGAGCGCGCGATACTGTTCATGGAGGAAATGGTGGAGCTGGGCGGCTACTTCAAGTCCGTCGAGGCCGGCATGTTCGTGGACTCCGGCATGTACCCGGAGCGCAACGGCGACGGCATAGCCCGCCAGATAGAGGGCGGCATAGGCGTGGGCGCTATATTCAAGCGCGAGGCCGACTACATGGCCCCCGTTACCGCGCACTACGGCTACAACAACGTAAAGCAGTACGGCGGCGACGAGAAGAACCCCGCCGCGCTCATAGGCGGCTGCACGCTGGAATGTCCGGATAAGATCATCTACATCGACGAGCTGGACGAGGAGGATAACGTAGACGTCCGCATGAAGGAAGTAGAGGACTTTGAGCAGCCCGGCGCAAAGCTGATACGCCCCGAGATGGAGTGGATGGCGGACGGCGTGGTAATGACCACAATGTTCTTCCCGACCGAGGCCAAGCTTGCAAAGGCCGCGGCGCTCGAATGCGGCAAGCGTATGGGCCTTACCGAGGTAGAGGTAATCAACTGCGAGCCGATGCATCCCGCCGAGGGTACCCGCATCGAGATAAAGGGCAAGGTGCCGTTTGCGATCGATCCCAAGACGCTCGTGATCCCCAAGGATCCCGACATAATGAGCGACGATGAGATCCGCGCGGACATAGAGCGCCGCCCCATGAAGGTGGTCTGCGGTACGGTAGGCGAGGACGAGCATTCCGTCGGCCTGCGCGAGATAATCGACATCAAGCACGGCGGCATCGAGAAGTACGGCATAGAGGTGCATTACCTCGGCACCAGCGTGCCGCCCGAAAAGCTCGTAAACGCCGCAATAGAGCTGCATGCGGACGCCATACTGGCCTCCGTCATAATCAGCCATGACGATATCCACTATAAGAACATCGCGCTTATAGACAAGGTAGCCCGAGAGATGGGCGTGCGCGACAATCTTATATTCATCGCAGGCGGCACGCAGGTCACCCCAGAGCTTGCCCGCAAGGCGGGCGCCGACGAGGGCTTCGGCCGCGGCAGCCATGGCGTACACGACGCTACCTTCCTTGTGAAGAAGCGCCGCGAGCTGGAAGCTGAAGGAAAAATGTAAATGACTTTGTGCGGATCGCAGGGGCGGGCTCTCCGCCCCGGCGAATTCGCGCGTACGGAGAAAAATGAAAGCAGACGTACTTGTAGCCGAGATAGGTTCAACAACAACACTGGTAAACGCGTTTTCCGGCGTGAGGGAGGGCGAGCCCCGCTTTGTTGGGCAGGGGCAGGCGGCCACAAGCGTGCTGGACGGCGACGTGCGCGTCGGACTGTCCGGCGCGGTAAATGATCTTGAAAATAATATGGGCGAGGCGGTGGAATACCGCGAGATGTTCGCCACCAGCTCCGCCGCGGGCGGGCTTAGGATGTGCGTACACGGCCTTGTTTACGATATGACGGTAAAGGCGGCGCAGGCCGCCGCGCTGGGCGCGGGCGCGATAGTGCGCCTGGCCACGGCGGGCAGGCTTACGGAATACGACCTTGAGGATATAAAGCGCATAGACCCAAACCTTATACTGCTTGCGGGCGGCACGGATTACGGCGAGCGGGAGACCGCGCTGTACAATGCGGGCGTGATAGCCAAGCTGGGCCTTGCTGCGCCCGTGATATACGCGGGCAACGTGCAGAATCAGGCTGCGGTCAAGGCCGCGTTTGATGCATCGGGCGTAGAGTGCTATATTACGGAAAACGTTTATCCCAAGCTGGACAAGCTCAATATAGAGCCTACCCGCAAGGTGATACACAAGGTGTTCGAGCAGCATATAGTAAAAGCCCCCGGTATGCAGCACATACGCGATATGGTTACGGGCAGCATAATGCCCACGCCGGGAGCGGTGATGCAGGCGGCGCAGCTGCTGTATGAGGATATAGGCGACCTTGCGGTGCTGGATATAGGCGGCGCAACCACGGACGTGCACAGCGTAACGGGCGGCAGCGAGGAGATAGCGTTGCTGCTTACCAACCCGGAGCCGTTTGCAAAGCGTACCGTGGAGGGCGACCTCGGCATGTATGTGAACGCAAAGAATCTAATAGAGATGATAGGCGAGGACGCTTTGGGCGTGGAGCTGAAGCTGGACGTCCCCGCCGTAATGGAAAGCTATAAGCCCATACCCGAGACCGATGAGCAGCTTAAGCTGACGGAGCGGCTGTGCCGAGAAGCCGGCGTGGTGGCGCTCAACCGGCACGCGGGGGCGCTGCGCTACATATATACCCCTACAGGCCGGCAGACCACCGCGGAGGGAAAGGACTTAACGCAGCTAAAATACCTTATAGGTACCGGCGGCGCGCTGACGCGCCTTCCGCACAGGGAGCAGCTGTTGCGCTATATGGCGGACTGCAACCGGCACGGCATGATGCTTTACCCAAAGCCGGGGCAGCTCGAGCTGCTGTTTGATAACGACTACATAATGGCGTCGCTGGGCGTGCTAAGCAAAAAGTACCCGGACGCGGCGCTTAAACTTATGAAAAGGAGCATGGGCATATGAGCGGACTGCCGGCGATAACCGCGGATCTAAACAAGCTATCATATAATATAGAAAGGATCGCCGCGCTGTGCCACGCAAACGGCATGACGATGGCCGCCGTTACCAAAAGCGTTTGCGCAGAACAACCGATAATTGAGCTGTTAAACGCTTCCGGAGCGGATTACCTTGCGGATTCCCGCATAAAAAACCTAGCCTCCATGAAAACTGAGAAGCCGCGCATACTCATACGCATCCCAATGCCGCAGGAGGCGGAGGACGCCGTGAGGCACAGCGAGCTGGCGCTGATAAGTGAAAAGTATACCGCCTCGCTTATCGCCAAGGCTGCACGGGAGCAAAAAAAGCCGTACAAGCTGGTGCTGATGGTGGATATGGGGGATCTGCGCGAGGGCGTGTTCTTCCATGACGAAGCTGCAATAATGGAAACGGCGGAGCGCATAGTAAACGAGGATATGCTCACGCTGTACGGCGTAGGCGTCAACCTTACCTGCTTTGGCGGCATAATGCCGGACGGTACCAACCTTGGCGGGCTGGTAAAGCTAGCGGATATGATACGCGCGCGGTTCGGCATAGAGCTGCCTATGGTAAGCGGTGGCAACTCCTCCACCATGACGATGCTCAATGCCGGCACGGTGCCCGAGGGCATTACCAACCTGCGAATAGGCGAGGCGTATCTGCTGGGCAACGATACCGCCGCGGGCGAGCCGATGGAGGGCTATTATCATAATGCGTTCACCGTAAGAGCGCAGATAGCGGAGCTTAAAACCAAGCCCAGCAAGCCCATAGGCACAGCCGGTGTAAACGCGTTTGGCGAGAAGGTATATTTTGAGGATCGCGGCGATATGCGGCGCGGCATACTTGCGATAGGCCGGCAGGATGTGGAGCCGGGCGGGCTGACCCCGGTGGACAAGCGCGTGGAGGTGCTGGGCGCGTCCAGCGACCATATGCTGGTGAATCTGACCGGCGCCCCGGAATACGGTTTGGGCGACGAGATAGCCTTTACGCCGGACTACGGCGCGCTGCTGAAGGCGTACACCAGCGCGTATGTGGAAAAACGGTATGTATAAAAGAAAAGAGTCAAAACGCCCACGGCGGACCGCCTTAAGCGTTTGATATAAACACGAAAAAATGTAAAGGAGAATATAAACAATGCCTGTAAATCTTAAAGGACGCTCTTTCCTGACCCTGAAGGACTTCACCCCGGAGGAGATACGCTATATACTCAACCTTGCGCGGGATCTCAAAAGCAAGAAGCGCGCCGGCATACACACCAAGCTGCTTGAGGGCAAAAACATAGTGCTGCTGTTTGAGAAGACCTCCACCCGCACCCGCTGCGCGTTTGAAGTTGCCGCGACGGACGAGGGCGCAGGCGTGACCTTCCTGGATTCCAAGTCCTCCCAGATGGGCAAAAAGGAAACCATGGCGGATACCGCCAAGGTGCTGGGCCGCTTCTATGACGGCATCGAGTACCGCGGCTACGATCAGAAGGTGGTAGAGGGTCTTGCCGCGAACGCAGGCGTGCCGGTATGGAACGGCCTGACCGATGTGGACCATCCTACGCAGGCGCTTGCGGATATACTCACGCTTATGGAAAACACCGCCAAACCGCTCAACAAGTGCAAGCTGGTTTTCTGCGGCGATACAAGAAACAACGTAGCCTACTGCCTGATGTACATCTGCTGCAAGCTGGGCATCCACTATGTGGGCTGGGGCCCCAAGGAGCTTGCTCCCGCCAAGGACGTGCTGGATTACTGCAAGAAGGTCGGCGAGGAGACCGGCGCTATAGTCGAATACGGCGAGGATATTTCGCTGGTAAAGGGTGCGGATGCGCTGTACACCGACATATGGGCCTCTATGGGCGAGGAGGATAAGATCCCCGAGCGCGTAAAGCAGCTTACGCCGTACCGCGTAACCAAGGATGTGCTTAACGCAACCGGCAACCCGGACTGCATATTCCTGCACTGCCTGCCCTCCTTCCACGATTTCGACACCGTGATGGCCAAGAGCCAGATGGAGCTGGGCTACGATATCCGCGAGGTCACGGACGATGTATTCCTTTCCGCTAACTCCAAGGTGTTCGACGAGGCGGAGAACCGTATGCACACAATTAAGGCGATAATGGTGGCCACCATAGGCAATCAGTAATACGCTGTAATTTCGGGAAAGTGACTCTGTCACTTTCCCGAGACTGTCGATAAACCCCGGGATTATTAAGGGCCGAAGCCCTTAATGTTAA
>CAZXRQ010000030.1:0-23095 GCA_964642795.1 uncultured Oscillospiraceae bacterium
CGGGTCTCCTTTCAGGCTTACTTGGCCTTTTCTATGATCTCGACCACGCGCCAGCGCTTATCCTTGCTGATGGGGCGGGTCTCCATGATCTTTACGGTGTCGCCAATGCCGCAGGCATTTTCTTCGTCGTGCGCCTTGAACTTGCGCGTACGGTTGACCATCTTGCCATACAGAGGATGGCGTACCTTGGTCTTGATGGCGACCACTACGGTCTTATCCATCTTGTCACTTACGACGACGCCGGTGCGGGTCTTGCGATAACCTCTAAGCTGTTCCATAGTATTATCTCCTTTCACCCGTTACTCGGCTGCCTTGAGCTGACGCTCGCACAGCAACGTCTTCACCCTGGCAACATCCTTTTTGCAATCGCGGATCTGCTGGGGGTTCGTGAGCTGGCCGGTTGCCAGCTGGAAGCGAAGGTTAAACAGCTCTTCCTTGAGCGCCTTTTCCTTGGCGGCGAGCTCTTCGTTGGACAGTTTTCTAAGTTCGTTAGCCTTCATTGGTCTCGCCTCCTTCGATCTCTTTCTTGGCGATCTTGCACTTGATGGGCAGCTTGTGGGCTGCAAGCCTCAGCGCCTCGCGCGCAGTGGCATCATCCACGCCTGCGATCTCAAACATAACCCTTCCGGGCTTTACGACCGCCACCCAGTATTCCGGTGAGCCTTTACCGGAGCCCATGCGGGTCTCGGCGGGCTTTTCGGTTACCGGCTTATCCGGGAATATCTTTATCCATACCTGGCCGCCACGCTTTATATAGCGGGTCATAGCGATACGCGCCGCTTCTATTTGATTGCTGGTGATCCATGCAGGCTCCTGCGCAACGAGGCCGTATTCGCCGTAAGTGATGGTGTTGCCGCGCAGCGCCTTGCCCTTCATGCGGCCGCGATGCACTCTCCTGCGTTTTACTCTCTTAGGCATCAACATGATTACTTGCCTCCTTGCTCTTTCTTCTTGCCAAGCACTTCGCCCTTGTAGATCCACACCTTGCAGCCAATGCGGCCGTAGGTGGTGCTCGCCTCGGCGAAGCCGTACTCGATGTCCGCGCGCATTGTCTGCAGCGGAATGGAGCCGTCATGATAGCCCTCGGTACGCGCTATCTCGGCGCCGCCGAGCCTGCCGCCGCACATGAGCTTTATGCCCTTTGCGCCGGCTTTCATCGAGCGCTGCATGGCCTGCTTCATAGCGCGGCGATAGCTGGTGCGCTTCTCAAGCTGCGCCGCTATGCTCTCTGCCACGAGCTGCGCGTTGGTATCCGGGTTCTTGACCTCCATTATGTTTACGTTTACCGGCTTGCCGATAAGGTTAGACACATCCGCTTTGATCGCGTCCACGCCTACGCCGCCCTTGCCTATGAGCATACCGGGACGGCCGGTGTAGATGCTTACCGTTACCTTGCCCGCAGCGCGCTCGATATCGATCTTGGAGATGCCGGCCTCGTAATAAGCCTTCTTAACGTGGTCGCGGATCTTTTTATCCTCTATAAGGAAGTTGGAAAACTCCTTCTTGGATGCGTACCAGCGGGTATTCCAGTCCCTTATCACGCCAACGCGGAAGCCATTCGGATTAACTTTTTGTCCCATACTTTACCTCCCTTAACTCGCCTGATCCAGGATCACCGTGATATGGCTGGTGCGCTTTCTTATGCGCGTAGCCCTGCCCCTCGCACGGGGTCTGAAACGTCTGAGCGTGGGGCCCTGGTTTGCGAACACCTCTGCTACATACAAATCATCCGCCTGCATGTCGAGGTTGTTCTCGGCATTCGCCACGGCGCTGTTGAGCACCTTAAGCACGGGCTCGCTCGCCGCTTTGGGGGTATACATGAGTATCGCCCTTGCCTCCGCCACGGACTTGCCGCGGATAAGATCTATCACGACCTTGACCTTGCGGGAGGAAATCCTGACGTACTTGGCCGTCGCGTGGGGACGCTTATCCGCGTTCTCGCGGCGCGCCGCGCTTTTTTCTTTTGACCTGGTTGCCATAAATGTCGCTTCCTCCTTATTTATCTGGCCGAGCTGGACTTCTCAGAGCCCCTGTGGCCGCGGAATGTACGGGTGGGCGCGAACTCACCCAGCTTATGTCCTACCATGTCCTCCGTCACATATACCGGCACATGCTTCCTACCGTCGTGGACGGCTATCGTGTGGCCTACCATCTCGGGAAATATGGTAGATGCGCGGGACCAAGTCTTAATTACGGTTTTTTTGCCGCTTGCGTTCATGTCGTTTACACGCTTTAGCAAACGTTCTTCGACAAACGGGCCTTTCTTAACTGACCTGCTCATGGGTTACTCCTTTCGCTATCACTTGCCGTCTCTGCGGCGGACGATGAACTTGTCGTTTATGTTCTTGGTCTTGCGGGTCCTGTAACCCAAAGCGGGCTTGCCCCACGGGGTGACCGGGCCGGGGTGGCCTATCGGGCTCTTGCCCTCGCCGCCGCCGTGCGGATGGTCGCAGGGGTTCATGACGGAACCGCGGACGGTGGGCCTAAAGCCCATGTGACGCGTACGGCCGGCCTTGCCGAGCTTGATGTTCTCATGATCCGCGTTGCCAACCTGGCCTATGGTGGCCTTGGCGTTGATGGGGATCAGGCGAACCTCGCCGCTGGGCAGACGCACCTGTGCGTACTTGCCTTCCTTGGCCATGAGCTGCGCGGCGTTGCCCGCGCTGCGCACCAGCTGCGCGCCCTTGCCGGGCTTGAGCTCGATGCAGTGTATCATGGTGCCCACGGGGATGCTCCTTATCTCCATAGCGTTGCCAACCTTGATATCGGCATTCTCGCCGGAGACCAGCGTGTCTCCTACCGAGAGACCCATCGGAGCTATGATGTAGCGCTTTTCGCCGTCTGCATAGTTCAGCAGGGCGATGTTCGCGCTGCGGTTAGGATCGTACTCAATGGTGGCGACCTTGGCGGGTACGCCATCCTTGTTGCGCTTGAAGTCGATTATACGGTACTTCCTGCGCGCGCCGCCACCGCGATGGCGGACGGTTATACGGCCGGCTTTGTTGCGGCCGCCGGTGGACCGTTTATCCTCCAGCAGGGACCTCTCCGGCGTAGTGCAGGTGATCTCCTCAAAAGCGGGGGTCGTCATAAAGCGCTGGCCGGGTGTCGTGGGGTTGATCTTTCTGATTGCCATAGGTCTGCCTCCTTACTGAGCGAGGCTGTCGAAGAATTCGATTCCTTTGGAATCCTTCTTCAGCTTCACATAAGCCTTCTTGGTGGATGCGCGGCGGCCCTGGTGCAGCCCCTGCCGCTTCATCTTGCCCATAACGTTTACGGTATGGACGCTGTCCACCTTTACGCCGAATATCTCCTCCACGGCCTGCCTTATCTCCGTCTTTGAGGCCTTCTTGTCCACGACGAAGGTATAGGTCTTGGAAGACAGGTAGTCGTAGCTTTTTTCGGTAAGTACCGGCCTGATGATTATGTCATGCGCATTCTGCATCAGATGTACACCTCCTCGATCTTCTCTACTGACTGCTTGGTCAGTATCAGCGTGTGGTACTTGAGTATCTCATAGGTGTTGAGCGTGCCCACCAGTGTGGTCTTTACGCCGGGTATGTTGCCGGTGGCGCGCTCTACGATCTCGTCGCTTTCCGGGAGCACCACGAGGGCGTTGTCCACATTTACAGCTTCGAGAACCTTGATCATTTCCTTGGTTTTGGGGTTTTCGATATCCAGCGCGTCAAATACGATTACCTGGTTATCGGCCACCTTGCTGGACAGCGCGCTCTTGAGCGCAAGCCGGCGGACTTTCTTGTTGACGTTGATGCGGTAGTCGCGCGGCTTGGGCGCGAACACCACGCCGCCGTGCGTCCACTGCGGGGAACGCGTGGAACCCTGGCGCGCGCGGCCGGTGCCCTTCTGCCTCCACGGCTTGATGCCGCCGCCTCTTACCTGACTGCGGGTAAGCGCGCTTTGGGTGCCCTGACGCTGGTTGGCAAGATAAGCCGTAACCACCGTATGCATAACGGCCTTGTTGGGCTCTATGCCGAATACCTCGTCGCTCAGGGCGATCGTGCCGGTTTCCTTGCCGGCTATATCGTACAATGCTACATTAGGCATTTTCGCTTCCTCCTTACTTAACGGTTTCCTTGACCATTACCAAACCGCCCTTAGCGCCGGGGATAGCGCCCTTTATGAGCAAGAGGTTTCGGTCTGCATCCACGCGCACGACCTCAAGGTTCTGCACGGTTTTGCGTTCATGGCCCATGTGGCCGGGAAGGTGCTTAGCTTTGAACACCTCGCCGGGGTAGCTGCACGCGCCCATGGAGCCCGCTACGCGGTAGCTGTGGGAGCCGTGGGTCTTGCGGCCGCGGGACTGGTTCCAGCGCTTGATAGCGCCCTGGAAGCCCTTGCCCTTGCTGGTGCCGACCACGTCCACCATATCGCCGGACGCGAATACGTCAGCCTTGATGACCTGACCAACCTCGTAGGCTGCGGTATCCTCAAGTTTGAATTCGCGCACATAGCGGTGGGCCTCGGCGCCTGCCTTCTTAAAGTGGCCAAGCATGGGCTTGGTGCAAAGCTTTTCACGCACGGGCTTGAATGCGACCTGAACGGCCTCGTAGCCATCGTGCTCAACGGTCTTCTTCTGGACGACGGGGCAGGGACCTGCCAAAACCACGGTCACGGGGATCATGGTTCCGTCCTCGCGGAACATCTGGGTCATACCGACCTTTGTACCCAATATCGCCTTATTCATCAAAATCCACCTCCGGTAATCACAGCTTGATCTCGATGTCAACGCCGGCGGGCAGATCGAGCTTCATCAGCGCATCCACGGTTTTGGACGACGGCTGCAGTATGTCGATCAAGCGCTTGTGGGTAAGCATCTCGAATTGTTCTCTGCTGTCTTTGTACTTATGGGGCGAACGGAGTATGGTGACGATCTCCTTCTCCGTCGGCAGGGGGATGGGGCCGCTGACCACGGCGCCGGTCCTCTTGGCCGTTTCCACTATCTTCTCGGCGCTCTGGTCGATAAGATTGTGCTCATAGGCCTTGAGCTTGATACGGATCTTCTGATTTGCCATATTATTAAGTCCTCCTTTTAGTATCGGGCGTACACGCGGCCGTGTGTTTCGCTGATAAAAAGCTGCGGCCGGGCGCATTTTTTCGCCCGTTGCCCGTGTTATGGGCGCCTCGCGGAAATTACCCGGATGGCAAAAGCCGGCAACCTCCCGCAAGGACCTGTAATTGTTGCTGCGCACGCAAAAGCGCCTGCCCTTGGCGCGCAACAGTCACATGATACATGAACATTGCAGTAAATGCAAGACTTTTTTTGCCCAAATGACAATGTTTTTTGATGGGTTGTTTTTGACGCGCCGAAGTATACGCCGTATTCTTCCCCCGTGCTCCGGTCTTGACACGGTAGCCGCTGCATGTTACCTTAACCATCATGGAACAATGCGCGCAGGGCAGGTGTACTTTTCCCGTGCAGCGCGGTATTATATAAGAAGATATGATCTGAAAGGAACGTATATATCATGGATTATGCAAAAGAGAGTCTCAGGCTTCACGAGCAATGGAAGGGAAAAATAGAGGTCATCGCCACAGTGCCGGTAAAGACGAAGGAGGATCTTTCGCTCGCCTACACCCCCGGCGTAGCACAGCCCTGTCTTGAAATACAGAAGGACACAGACAAAAGCTACGAGCTTACCCGTCGCCATAATCTGTGCCTGGTAGTAACGGACGGCAGCGCCGTACTGGGGCTGGGCGATATAGGCCCCGAGGCCGGTATGCCTGTGATGGAGGGGAAATGCGTGTTGTTTAAGGCCTTCGGCAACGTGGACGCGTTCCCGCTGTGTATCAAAAGCCACGACGTTGACGAAATAGTGAACACCATATATATGATAAGCGGCAGCTTCGGCGGCGTGAATCTTGAGGACATATCCGCCCCGCGCTGCTTCGAAATTGAGGAGAAGCTAAAGCAGAAATGCGACATCCCAATATTCCACGACGACCAGCACGGCACGGCGGTGATAACGCTTGCCGGGCTTATTAACGCGCTGAAGGTCACCGGCAAGCACAAGGAATCCGCAAAGCTCGTGCTAAACGGCGCTGGCGCCGCAGCCATTTCTATAACCCGGCTGCTGCTCAGCTACGGCTTTACTGATATCACTCTTTGCGACCGGACCGGCGCGATATATGAGGGCCGCGAAAAGGGTATGAACCCCTACAAGGCCGAGCTTGCAAAAAGAACCAACAGACGCATGGAAAAGGGCACGCTCGCGGACGCCGTCAAGGGCGCAGATGTGTTCATCGGCGTATCCGCTCCCGGCGTGCTTACCACGGATATGGTAAAAACCATGAATACGGACGCCGTGATATTTGCCTGCGCCAACCCCACGCCGGAGATATTCCCCGACGACGCCAAGGCTGGCGGCGCGCGCGTAATCGCCACCGGCCGCAGCGACTATCCCAACCAGATAAACAATGTGCTGGCGTTCCCCGGCATATTCCGAGGTGCGTTCGACGTGCGCGCATCGGATATAAACGACGAGATGAAGCTTGCCGCGGCGCACGCTCTGGCCTCCCTGATAGCGGATTCTGAGCTTTCGCCGGACAATATCATACCCGCCGCGTTCGATCCGCGGGTAGGCCCCGCAGTAGCAAAGGCGGTCGCCGAGGCCGCGCGCAACAGCGGCGTTGCAAGGATATAAGCGCACCGGACACATATGCACCGCAAAAAAGCTTCCGCAGCGAGATCGCCGCGGAAGCTTTGCTTTAGCAGAAGACTGCTATTATTCGTACAGTGGGTAGGCGTCGGTCAGCAGCTTAACCCCGGCCTTAACCTCATCTATGGCAGCTTCACCGTCCTTGACGATCTGTGCCATGAAGCCGGCAATCTTTACCATATCCGGTTCCTTCAGCCCGCGCGTGGTCACAGCAGGGGTGCCTATCCTTATGCCGCTGGTAACGAACGGGGAGCGGGTCTCCTTGGGGATCGTGTTTTTGTTTACGGTGATGTTTGCAAGATCCAACAGCGCCTCAACCTCCTTGCCGGTACGTCCGGAGGCGGTCAGATCCAGCAGCATAAGGTGGTTATCCGTGCCGCCGGAGACCAGCCGTATGCCGTTTGCCATAAGCGCGTTAGCCAGCGCCTGCGCGTTGAGCCGCACCTGATGCTGATACGCCTTGAAGCTATCGGCCTGCGCTTCCTTGAAGCATACCGCCTTGGCCGCGATAATGTGCATCAGCGGCCCGCCCTGCATACCGGGGAATACGCTTTTATCTATGGCCTTGGCCAGTGCCTCTCGGCAGAGTATCATGCCTCCGCGCGGGCCGCGCAGGGTCTTGTGCGTAGTGGTGGTAACCACGTCCGCATACGGCACGGGGTTCATATGCTCGCCCGCCGCCACAAGGCCTGCAATGTGTGCCATATCCACCATAAGCAGCGCGTCCACACTCTTGGCTATGGCCGAAAAGCGTTCGAAGTCTATCGCGCGGGGATATGCGCTTGCGCCCGCAACTATCATCTTGGGCTTATGCTCCTTGGCAAGGCGCTCCAGCTCGTTATAGTCTATCTGCTCGTCTTCCTCGCTTACGCCGTAGGGGATGAAGTTATAATACTTGCCGCTCATATTAACCGGGCTGCCGTGCGTAAGATGGCCGCCGTGGGAAAGATTCATTCCAAGTATCGTGTCGCCGTGCTCAAGCAGGCCGAAATACACCGCGAGGTTGGCCTGAGCGCCGGAGTGAGGCTGTACGTTGGCATAATCTGCGCCGAACAGCTCGCAGGCGCGGTCGCGGGCAATGTTTTCCACCACGTCAACACATTCGCAGCCGCCGTAATAGCGCTTGCCAGGATAGCCCTCCGCATATTTGTTGGTAAGATGGCTGCCCATGGCGGCCATGACCGCCTCGGATACGAAATTCTCGCTTGCGATAAGCTCAAGATGGCTGCGCTGGCGCGCCAGCTCCGCACGCATGGCGTCCGCGACGGGCTTATCGGTCTTTTCGATCAGGTCGAACTGAATCATTACGCTTATACCTCCCATAATTGGATCTCACACCGCCTAACATTATATAGAAAAGGCGGCGTATAATCAACCGCCGCCCGAAAAATATTTGCGTTGCTCCTATTTACAGATGCTTGGCTATGAGCTTCTCAAATTCGCCCTTGGGCCTTGCTCCCACCGTACGCTCCACCACCTCGCCCGCCTTGAACATATACACCGCGGGTATGCTCATTATGCCATACTCGCGCGCTATGTCGGTAAGCTCGTCCACATTTACCTTTACCACCTTAAGCTTGCCCGCGTAGTCGTCCGCAAGGCCGTCGATGATCGGGCCGACCATGCGGCACGGGCCGCACCACGGCGCCCAAAAGTCCACCAGCACCGGCACGCTGCTCTCCAGCACCTCGGTCTTGAAATTGCCTGCCGTCGCCTCTATTACATTAGCCATCCTGTTGTTCTCCTTTCGTATCCTGTTCAGCCCCTTGGGACAGTATTTCTATCATGCGCGGTTTAAACGTGCTCATTCGGGAAAGTTTGGGTTCCAGCGCACGAAATATGAAGTATGTTCCTGCGGCGCACAATACGCCAAGTATCGCCGCAAACAGCTCGCTTACAAGCGAGCCAATCAACAACCCTGCAAACAGCCCGATAAGAGGTATGCCGTACATCAGCACACTCGCCTTGAGCACGCTGCCGCCGTGCAGCTCTATCGCCACCGTATCGCCCGGCTGCGCGTTAAGCGGGTTGTCGATATCAACATCCGCCGTATTGCCGCCCAGCCTGAAGCATGCGTCGCATTTACCGCACGCGTCGGTGCGGGTTATGCGCACCGTGGCTTTCCCGCCAGAAGCGGCTACGACCTTCCCCGTCTGCTGCACGGATCAGTCCTCCTTCTCCACATCCGTTACGGCTATTGCCAGCTCCTCAAGCTGAGCGTCGTCCACGAAATCCGGCGCGTTGGACATGAGGCAGGAGGCTGTCTGCACCTTGGGGAACGCTATAACGTCCCTTATATTGGATGTGCCTGCAATAAGCATAACCAGCCTGTCCAGCCCATATGCAAGACCGCCGTGCGGGGGCGCGCCGTACTTGAACGCATTCATAAGGAACCCGAAACGGCTCTGCGCCTGCTCGTCCGTAAAGCCCAGCGCGTGGAACATGCGCATCTGTATCTCCTGCGAATGTATACGAATGGAGCCGCCGCCTATCTCGTTGCCGTTCAATACCATATCGTACGCCTTGGCGCGTACACGGCCCGGCTCGTTTTCGAGATAACGCAGATCCTCGTCCATGGGGCTGGTGAACGGATGGTGCATGGCGACGTAACGGTTTTCCTCCTCGCTGTACTCCAGCAGCGGAAATTCCGTTACCCACAGCAGATTGACGGCGTTATCGTCCATAAGGCCCAGTCGCCTGCCCACTTCAAGGCGCAAAGCGCCCAGTGCCTGATATACCACGGAATTCTTGCCGTCCGCAATAAAGAACAGTATATCTCCTGTTTCCGCGCCGCTGCGCTCGATTATCGCGGCAAGCTGCTCCTCAGTAAGGAACTTTGCAAAAGAGCACTGCACGCCGTCCGGCTTCATGGAAAGCCACGCAAGCCCCTTGGCGCGGTAGGTTTTTACGTATTCCGCCAGCTCGTCTATCTGCTTGCGGGTAAACTGCGGCTGCGCGCCCTTTGCGTTTATGCAGCGTACGCTGCCGCCCGCCTTCGCCGCATCCGAAAACACGGAGAAGCCGCTGTCCTCCACGATATCGGTTATGTTTACAAACTCCAGCCCGAAACGTGTATCCGGCTTATCCGAGCCGAACCGTTCCATAGCGTCCGCGTAGGTTATGCGCGGCAGGGGCAGCTTTACGTCCACATTGCGGGTCTCCTTGAGCAGTCGGGCGATGAAGCCCTCGTTTACTGCAAGTACGTCCTCAACGTCCACAAAGCTCATCTCAAGGTCTATCTGGGTAAACTCAGGCTGCCTGTCCGCGCGCAGATCCTCGTCGCGGAAGCAGCGGGCGATCTGAAAATACCTGTCGAATCCGGAAAGCATAAGCAGCTGCTTGAAAAGCTGCGGGCTTTGTGGCAGCGCATAAAACTTCCCGTGGTGTATGCGGCTGGGCACAAGATAATCCCGCGCACCCTCCGGGGTGGATTTGCAAAGCACCGGGGTTTCAATTTCAAGGAAGCCGTTTTCCGCAAAATAATCCCGCGCGACCTTGCTTATCTGGTGGCGCACCATCTGGAAGCGCTGCATCGCAGGCCTGCGCAGATCGAGATAGCGGTATTTAAGGCGTATCTGCTCCTGCGCGTCCAGCTCGTCGGTTATATATATAGGCGGCGTTTCTGAGGTCGCAAGTATTTTTAGCTCCGTAGCGCGCAGCTCGAACTCGCCGGTCGTCATGTTTTTGTTAACCATGTCGGGGCTTCTGCGCTCCAGCACGCCGCGCACTGCAAGCACATACTCGCTGCGGATGCTCTCTGCGGATGCAAACGTATCCTTGTCCAGCGTACTCTCGTCAAACACCACCTGCATAACGCCGGTGCGGTCGCGCAGACCGATAAATATGAGCGAACCCAAATTGCGCCACGTGCCGGCCCAGCCCATAAGCAGTATTTCCTTGCCCACTGACTCCGCCCCCGGCTCCGCGCAATAATGCGTACGTTTCCATCCCATCAAAAGCTCTGCCATAGCCGTTACCTCTCCTCCAAAAGCTGTTTTATATTCTTTGCGGCAGTCTCAAGCGGATACTCCCGCTCGCTGCCGTCTTCCATCAACTTCACCTTTATTACGCCCGAATCAAGCTCGTTTTCGCCCAGCACCGCCACCGTTACCGCATCCAGCTTGTCCGCATATTTGAACTGCGCCTTGAAAGAGCGGCCAACGTGGTCAAGCTCCGTCTTAATGCCTTCCGCCCTGAGCTGCGACGCAAGCAGGAAGCCCGCCTGCCGTACCTTCTCGCCGCCCACCGCGGCAACATATGCGCCCACGGGCACAGGCTTGGGGATATCCGCCCCGGAAAGCTCCGCCACCAGCAGCAGCCGCTCCATGCCCAGCCCAAAGCCTATGCCGCACATATCCGGGCCGCCCAGCTGGCTAAGCAGCTTATCATATCTTCCTCCGCCGCACACGGTGCCGGAGTAGCCTTCCCCGTTTGCGATTATCTCGAACACGGTCTTGGTGTAGTAGTCCAGCCCGCGCACTATGAACGGATCCACCTTGTACGCTATGCCCAGCGTTTCAAGGCAGGCTCTCAGCTCCGCAAAGTGAGTCGCGCAGTCCGGACACAGGCTGTCTATTATGCTGGGTGCGCCCGCGCAGATCTTCTTGCACTTTTCCTCCTTGCAGTCCAGTATGCGAAGCGGATTCTTCTCAAACCGGCTTTTGCAGGTATCGCACAGGCCGCCGTAGTTTTCGCGCAGATAGTTCGAAAGCGCGGCGTTGTAGTTGGGGCGGCACTCCGGGCAGCCAATGCTGTTTATGTTGACGGAAAGCCCCCTTACGCCCACGCGGTCGAACAGCTCCAGCGCCAGCGCAATGCACTCAGCGTCCACGCTGGCTTTAGGCGCGCCGTACACCTCCACGCCAAACTGGTGATGCTCACGGTAGCGGCCCGCCTGCGGTTTATCGTAGCGGAACACGGGGCAGTACAGATAATACATCTTGGTAGGCTGTGCGCCATTAAACAGCCCATGCTCCATGAACATGCGCGCTACGCCCGCCGTTCCCTCGGGCTTGAGCGTTATGCTGCGCTCGCCCTTATCAAGGAACGTATACATCTCCTTCTGCACGACGTCCGTGGTATCCCCCACGCTGCGCAAAAACAGCTCCGTATGCTCGATGACCGGCGTACGGGTCTCGTAAAAGCCATACTTATCGCATATCTCGCGGATAAGCTTTTCGATGTACTGCCACTTGTAACTTTCAGAAGGCAGAACGTCCTTTGTGCCCTTTGGCGCCTGATACTGCATGTTTTTCTCCGCTCCCTATCTCAGAATAAAAAATAACAGGCCCTTCGTCCTCACAGGGACGGAAGACCCGCGGTGCCACCCTTATTGAAGCAGGATATGCGCCCGCTCCCTCTTTTTGCAGCTAACGCCTGCTAACGGCGGGGCATTTCCTCCCCGCGGCTCCCGATCGTCACTCGTTCAAAGCCTTTGCGCCATTATATCCGCAAAGCTCCGGCCTGTCAAGCCATGAAACCGCGCAGGCACGCCGCTATTATGCGCTCCGTTTCAGCAAGGCCTGCTGCATCCGCATTGCTGAAGCGGCCAAGGCTTGCGCTGTCAATATCCAGTACGCCGATGAGCGCGCCCTCATCATCGTGCAGCGGCAGCACTATCTCGCTGTTGGAGGCAGCATCGCAGGCAATATGTCCCGGGAAATCATGTACGTTTTTTACAACCACCGTTTCGCCGCTCTCATACGCTGTGCCGCACACGCCTTTACCCGGCGCTATCCTCGTGCAGGCGGGCTTGCCGCAAAAAGGCCCGAGATGCAGCATACCGTTTTTGTACAGATAAAACCCCGCCCAGCTGATATCCGGCAGCGTATTGAATATGAGCGCTGCTGCGTTGGCCAGCGTGGTCACCGGCTCGTCCTGCGCATCCAGCAGGGCCATCATATTTACATTCAGCTCTCCGTACTTCATGTTCATATTCCAAACAGTCTGCGGCGCTCGCCGTCGATAATATCCAGCTTGTTTATGTAGGTGGCGATGTCCTTGGGGTTGGGTATGCGCTCCACCCTGTGCTCGCCTGGAAAAATGCGTTTGGTCATCGCGCCCGCACCGTGCGCCATGATGGAGGTGGTCTCCTCCATTATGTCCACGTTGTACACGCACTCAGCGCCGGGCAGAGCGTAGCCTACGTTTTCGAGGTTGCCGCGCATATACTTCTGGCGGTACATATAGTACGGCTTCATACCCATATTCTTCGCAGCCGTACGCCCCATAGCCACCATTGCGTCAGCGGTACGCGCATCCGGCAGCGGGTATTCATCCAGCTTTGCAACCAGCGCCGAGGAGCGCTTAAGCGCCAGCGTGTGCACCGTAAGGCTTTCCGGTGCGAGTGCGGCTATGCCTAAAAGGGTGTTTTCCATATGCCGCTCCGTTTCCCCGGGGAGCCCCGCTATCACGTCCATGTTTATGCTGTCAAAACCCAGCCTGCGCGAAAGCGCCATGGCGTTTGCAATATCCTCCGGGGTGTGGCTGCGGCCAATAAGCGTAAGCGTTTCGGGGTTCATGCTCTGCGGGTTTACGGATATGCGTGTAACGCCCAGCATCCTTAAAACATCGAGCTTTTCTTCGGTTATGGTATCCGGCCGCCCCGCCTCCACCGTCAGCTCCCTTCCAAAGCCGCCGTAGCAGGCGAGCGCGTGAGCCAGCACGCCGTGCAGCTCCTCCGCTGTGAGCACGGTGGGCGTGCCTCCCCCCATGTACATCGCGCGTATGCGATAACCCGCCTTGGCCGCCGTATCCGCGCCCAGCTCGATATCTTTTTTTAGCGCCGCGATATACGCCGCCATATCCGTCTTATCCGTGCGCACGGCGCTCAAAAACGAGCAGTACAGGCACCGCGTCTTGCAAAAAGGTATGCCGACATATACATCCATATCCTGCGGGGTCTGTGCATCAAGTATACCCGCCTGCACCGCGGCAGTCTCCCTAAGCAGAGAAGCTTTATCCGCGGCTACGTCGAACGTATGCCCCATAAAGGCAAGCGCCTCCGCCTCGCCCATATCCGCCGCAAGCTCGCGCAGCAGCCGGGTAGGGCGTATGCCGGTTAGCGAGCCCCACGGCGTGTACGCGTCAAAGCGCGCATTCATCACACGGAATGCGGCTATCTTCACGGCGCGTTTTTTCTCGCGCTTAACGGCCAGCGCACCGCCCGCAAGCGCGGGACAGGCGTATTCGTATGATGTGGTTTCACCGTCCGCCGTACAGCTGGCAAGCGCGTGCCATACCCCGTTTTCGGCGCTGAAGCGCAGCGCAACGCTTACCTCTCCGCCCGGCTCCGGCCTTACCTCTCCGGGCAGAAAAAGGCGGAGCTCATCCGCGATGTCCGCGAAGAACTCCGGAGTATTGGTAGCCAGCGTCACCATATGGAAGCATCCCAGCGTTTCATGAAGGGATTATGCTGCCGCTCGAATTCCAGCGTAGTGGGGCGCATATGCCCCGGATATACCGTATAGTCGCCCTCCAGTGCAAACAGGCCGAACTGTATGGAATCAAACAGCTGCTTTGCGTTGGCGCCGGGCAGATCGCTGCGGCCTACGCTGAGCCTGAACAGCAGATCGCCGTCGAACAGCGTGCGCTCACTTTTTATTATGTAGCTTACACTGTCGCTGGAATGGCCCGGCGTATACATAACGTCGATATCCAGCCCCAGCGCGTGTATCACGTCCTTATCGCTGAGCAGCACGTCCGCCTCGCAGTGGGGAACGCTTATGCCGCCCATTACGGCAAGGCTCGCATGGTTGGAGTGCAGCGCCTCCGCACCCAGCGTCTGCACATATACCTTGGCGCCCATATCCTTTAACGCCGCAACGCCAAGTATATGGTCGAAGTGGCCATGCGTCACCAGCACATGGGCAGGCGTAAGCCCATGCTCCGCACAATAGGCGCGCACCGGATTCGCATCCGCGGGATCTATTACGACGCAGTCCGTGCCGCCGTTTGTAACTATGTAGGTGTTGGTCTCGATAGGGCCGCAGACCAGCGTGTGTACCTCCATCAGAATGTCCTCCTGCTGTCCAGCAATATTGTTACGGGGCCGTCGTTTATTAGCTCCACCGCCATCTCCGCTCCGAATTCGCCCGTTTCTACACATACCGAATCGCGCAGCCTCTCAGCCACCGCTTCATACAGCGGCACGGCGGTCTCCGGTCGCGCGGCCTTGATAAAGCTGGGTCTGCGCCCGGTGCGGACGTCTCCCAGCAGCGTAAACTGCGATATCAGCAGCACCGCACCTCCGGCCTCCACTATGGAACGGTTCATCTTGCCCGCGTCGTCCTCAAATACGCGCAGGCCCGCTATCTTGCCCGCGATGTACTCCGCGTCCTCCGTCCCGTCGGTATCCTCCACGCCAAGCAGCACCATAAAGCCCGTCCCGATGCTTCCTATCGTGCGACCGCCCACGCTTACGCCCGCGCGGCTCACCCGCTGCACTACCGCCCTCATAGCGCTGCCTCCGTTTTCCCCGGCGCTGCAATACACAGCGTTTCACACTGGCCGGTCATGAGTTTATGCGGAACACCGATACGGCGCCGTTGATCTTTTTTAGGTTTTTAATTATGCTGCTGAGCTGTTCCGTACCCGTAACGTCAAACGACATCTGCACGGTCACGGAATTCTTCGAAATGTCCGTCTTGGCATTCATGGTCTTTATGCTTATATTCAGGTTGGCAAGCTGCTGGCTCGCTTCCATCAGTATGCCCGGCCGCTCCTTTGCGATTAGCTGTATGGTGGCGGTATATCGGCTTTTTACGTCGTCCGCCCACTCCACGCCGATTATCCTGTCCTCGTCCTGATACAGCTCGGCGGCATTGGGACAGTCCTTACGATGCACGGATACGCCGCGCCCCCGCGTCACATAGCCAAATATGGGATCTCCCGGCAGCGGCCCGCAGCATTGCGCAAAGCGCACGGCCATATTGGCGTCGCCGTGTACTATTACGCCGTGCTTGGTCTCCGCGGGCTTGGATACGCCCTCGGCCTCCTTCTGCTCGGCGCGCTCCGCCATAAGGCGCTCCTTTTCCTCGCGGCGGTGCTGCTCTATGAGCTTGTGCAGCACCTGGCTCGTGGTCACCCCGCCGTAGCCTATCGCCGCGTAAGCATCGTCCATCTCGGACATGTTGAAACGCTTTAATATATCAGTAAAATACTCCGCCTTGTTGAGATCCGCCGGCTGCAGGCCCTGTCTGCGCGCCGCGTCGGACAGCATCTCACGGCCGCGCTGTATATTCTCCTCGCGGTTGGCCTTCTTGAACCACTGGCGTATCTTTGCCTTGGCCTGCTGGGTCTTTACGATCTTCAGCCAGTCCCGGCTGGGCGTGGCGTTGGGGGAGGTGATTATCTCCACCACGTCGTTGTTTTTGAGCTTGTAGTCCAGCCGCACTATTGCGCCGTTCACCTTGGCATGCTGGGCGCGGTTGCCTACGTTTGAGTGGATGCGGTATGCAAAATCCAGCGGCGTGCTGCCCGCCACCAGGTCGATTATCTCGCCGCGCGGCGTAAGCACATACACGCAGTCCGTCGCAAAGAAATCCTTTTGGACGTTATCCACGAATTCCTTCGCGCTGTTGGAATAATTTTCCAGCTCCAGCGATTCCCTGAGCCATACAAGCTTGCTGTCCAGGTCGTCCTGCTCGCTTCGCCCCTCCTTGTACATCCAGTGCGCCGCTATGCCGTATTCGGCGGTGCGGTGCATCTCTACGGTGCGTATCTGTACCTCAAACGGCATCCCCGCCTTGGAAAACAGCGTGGTGTGCAGCGAGCGGTACATGTTGGTCTTGGGCATGGCGATATAATCCTTGAACCTGCCCGGCACCGGCTTCCACAGCGAATGTATTACGCCAAGCGCGGCATAGCAATCGCTTATGGTATTCATTATGACTCGCAGCGCGATAAGGTCGTATATCTCATCGAGCTGACGGTTTTTGCTTACTTTTTTGTATATGCTGTAAAGGTGCTTCGGGCGGCCGCTTATTTGCGCTTCAATGCCCTCCTTCTGCAATTCGTCCTTTATGCGCTGCATTGCGGAGCTTAGCGTCTGCATACGCTCGCGCTGCTGCGGCTCTATGGCGGCCTTCAGCCGGGCAAACTCGTCCGGGTAAAGATACTTGAACGCCAGATCCTCCAGCTCCGCCTTCATTGCGCCCATGCCGAACCGGTGCGCAAGCGGTGCGTATACCTCCAGCGTTTCCTTGGATTTCCTTATGCGCTTTTCCTCGCCGCAGGCGTCCAGCGTACGCATGTTGTGCAGCCTGTCGTTTAGCTTGATTATGACCACGCGTACGTCACTGGCAATTGCAAGGAACATCTTGCGCAGATTTTCCGCCTGCGCCTCCTCCTTATCCAGCACGCTGGTCTTGCCGGTTTTGGTGAGCTTGGTAACGCCGTCCACCATAGTGGCTATGTCGTCGTGGAATAAGCGCCTAAGATCATCAATGGTGGTGTTTTCGCCATCCTCCACCACATCGTGCAGCAGCCCCGCGATAACGGTATTTGCATCCATGCCCATGTTGTAGAGCATCATCGCCACCGCCTCGGGATGTGTATAGTAATCCTCGCCGGACTGTCGGAACTGGCCCTTATGCGCTTGCTTGGCATAATCCATCGCCGTCTGCAGCAACGCAAGCTCCTCCGGATTGAATCGGCCTTTACAGGTCTCGTACAGCTTATCCACAAGCTCACCTCCCTTCAGCTGCAATATAAATTTGCGAAATCAACGGAAAAACCGTTGATCGTCGCAGCATAGCAATATAGTTGGTTCAGTAGGTAACTACGGCGTCCACGTCGTAGCCTTTGAGCACCTCGCGGCCGTCAAGCTCGCTCAGTTCTATCACAAACCTCGCCGCCACCACCGTGCCGCCGGCCTGCTCCACCAGACGTATTGTAGCAAGCGCCGTGCCGCCCGTCGCCAGCAGATCATCCACCACTACCACGCGCTGACCGGGCTCTATGGCGTCCTTGTGTATCTCAAGGCTGTCCGTGCCGTATTCTAAAGCATACTCGTAGCTTATGGTATCGCAGGGCAGCTTGCCCGGCTTTCTTGCCAGCACGAAGCCCGCGCCCAAGGCATATGCCAGCGCGGAACCGACTATAAAGCCGCGCGCCTCAGGCCCCACAACTATATCCACCTGCTTGCCGCCAAGGCTGGCCGCCATAGCGTCTATGGCCTCGCGGTATGCCAGCGGATCCCTTACCAGCGTTGTAACGTCCCTGAACAGTATACCCGGCTGGGGAAAATCCGGCACGTCGCGTATGATAGATTTAATGTCCATTTCTGTCCTCCCGATATATCAGCGTCTATCGCTGTTTGAGTATTTATCGCGCAGCGCGCCCAGCGCGCGAAATGTCCCGCTTTCCGCAAGCTCGCGTTTTTTGGCGTCCGGCAGCAGCCGTATGCCGCCTTCGCCGCTTATTAACTCCAGCTCCTGCATTATATCCAGCGCCAGCGCACACACGCATTGCGGTTTTCCCATCCTCCGCGAAAGCGCCTCCTCCGCTGCCGCGCGGTTATAGAAGCTCTCTTTCGCCATAGCGCGGTAGTAGGGGATGAGTCCGTCACGATCCAGCAGCAGCGGCGCGACCGCCGCAGAAGCATCCATTGGACGCTCCGGCGTGTACAGCCTTGCGTCCGGCGCAAGCTCCGCAAGCCTTGCAAGCATGCCGTCGAATACCGGCGTATCGTATACTACGATGTGCCGGTAACGCGCTATATCCAACCTGTCCAGCACGGGCGCTGCCACCACGGTATGGTATGCGGCGGGGCCGCGGCGGTTATTGCAAAACGCAAGCGGCACGTCCTCTGAAAAGCCCGCCCGGCACAGGCTGTTGAGCAGCGCGCACACGCCCTCTGCTGTAAAGCATAACAAAAGCACTCCGGCATAGTTTGCATCCAGCAATTCTAATAAAGCCTTTGCCGGATCCGTGCGCTCCGCCCGCGAGCATATATCTGTATTATTATATATGATGTTGCGGGAAATTGCATCAGTAAATTTAGCGGCGTGCGCAGCGGCATAAGCCTCCGGCTCCTTTACCGTGCAGGGTTTTGCCGATGTAAGCCTCAGCTGCACGTTTATCCTGCCGCGATATTCGTTAATGTCCGGCGCATACAGCACGTCCGCGCGCTCGTAATCCATAAGCGCGTCCAGCTCGTCGCCCATACCAAAGCCCACGGCCTCTATATAGCTATCCTGCTGTACAGCGGTACAGTTGATATGGTTGTAGTTCGCCCCCACCCTGCGCAGGCCGGTAAGCAGCACTCTCGGTGTACGGAACAGCGGCCTGGGATTACCCTCGCCAAAGGGTTCCAGCAGCCTCAACTCGCCCAATAGCGCCATGTTGATATCCTTTAGTGCAAGCTCCGCCTCATATGTTTTTTCCGGCACCAGCGCATCCTTGGGATAAGCGTCGCTGAACGCTTTCTCGACACGCGCGACAAACTCATCAAAGCGTTCGGCATAAAGCGTCATGCCGGCGGCGTAGGCGTGGCCGCCGAACCTGGTAAAGCAATCCTCGCACCGGGTCAGCGCCGCGTAAAGATCCATTCCCTTGATGCTGCGCGCGCTGCCGGTAAGTATACCTTCCTTCTCGCAAAGCAGCACCGTGGGACGATGGTATCGCTCCGCCAGCCGCGCTGCGGCTATTCCCACCACGCCGGGGTTCCAGCTGCCGCGCAGCACTATCGCATATTTCCCGGTGATATCCATGGCCTCGACCATCGCGCAGGCCGAAGCGCATATATCGCTTTCCTCCTTTTGGCGCAAAGCATTCAGCTCATCCAGCCTTGCGGCTATGCTGCCTGCCTCCTGGGCATCCTCCGTGCAGAGCAGCTTCACGCACTGGGTAGCATCCTCCATGCGGTAGGCGGCATTGAGTCTCGGCGCAAGCGAAAACGCAAGGTCGCGCCCCGTAAGCGCTCCGCGCCTGCCGGCCGCCTCCGAAAGCGCCTTGAGACCGCAGCAGCACTCCCCGCGGTTTATCATAGCCAGCCCCAGCGCTACTATGGCGCGGTTTTCGTCCAGCACAGGCACCACGTCAGCCATCGTCGCAAGCGCCGCAAGCGGCAGGTGCTCGCGCATGGCGTCCTCTCCGCCCAAAGCCTGTATCAGCTTCAGCACCACTCCCGCGCCACACAGCTCGCGGCTCTCTCCGGTACCGTCCGGTCGGGAGGGGCATACCACGGCACATGCGGCGGGTAGAGTGTCCGTGCAGCGGTGATGATCCGTTACCACCACATCCATGCCCAGCTCCAGCGCACAGGCAACCTCCGCATGGGCGCGCACGCCGTTATCCACGGTGACTATCAGCTTTGTGCCGTCCTGCGCTATGCTTTTTAGCGTCTCAATATTCATACCGTAGCCGTCGGTCTGCCGGTTGGGCGTTTTGTAGCCCACGTCCGCGCCGCGCCCCGTCAAATACGAAAATAGCATGGCGGTAGCGCACACGCCGTCGGTATCATAATCGCCGTATATCACTATGCGCTGCTTTTCATCGATCGCTCGCTTTATCCTTGCCGCAGCAAAATCCATGTCCTTAAGGCGCATCGGATCCGTAAGCTGCGAGATATCCGGATGCAGAAAAGCGCGCATGGCGGCTTCGTCCTCCGCCCCACGCGCATACAGCAGCGCCGCAAGGTGTCCGCTTATCCCGTCCGGGCGCGGCAGCTCATCGGGTATATGCTGTTTTTTCTGCGTATAACGCACCTCAGATATACCCCTCCTGCTTTTCCGCGGCGTATATTCCCATTGCACATTCTGTACGCTTGCGCTCCAGCGCACAGGTGACCTCATGCGGCCGCGCTATATCGCCATTATACTTCCACGCGTTGGCTGCGCAGCCCCCGGCGCAAAAATACTTTGCCCAGCAATCCCTGCATTCGGACTTGGTAAGTATGTTGCAGGATAAAAAGCGGTTTTGCATACCCCGGTCAAACTCGCCCGTAAGCACGCTTCCCATAAGGAAATCCTTCTCCCCTGCGAACTGGTGGCAGGGGTAGATCCCGCCATCCGGCGTGACCGCCACATATTCGCCTCCGGCGCCGCAGCCGGCTATGCGCTTTCTTAGGCAGGGACCGTCCTCCATATCCACCATAAAGTGGAAGAAATTGAACCAACGGCCCTCCGCGCGCCGCTTTAGCACAAACGCCGCAAGCGTATCGTATTCCGCAAGCACCCGCTCCACATCAGCAGGCGTAATGGCATACGGCGAACTCTCGTCCAGCACCACCGGTTCTACGGATATCTGCGTGAAGCCCTCGTCGCACAGCGATTCCACGTCCTTCGTAAAATCCAGATTATCGTGAGTGAACGTGCCGCGGATATAATACTCGCCGTCGCCCCGCTTATCCACGAGCTTTTTGGCCTTGTCGATTATTATATCGTAGCTGCCCTTGCCGTTTACGGTGGGGCGCATGGCGTCATGCACCGATTTGCGCCCGTCAATACTGATGACGATATTGTGCATCTCGGCGTTTAGGAAATCCATCATCTCATCCGTCAGCGTCACGGCGTTGGTGGTACAGGTGAAGTTGATATGCTTATCAAACTGCTTTTCCAGCCTGCGGCCGTACTCCACCACGGCCTTTACCACCGGGAAGTTTATCAGCGGTTCCCCGCCAAACAGATCCACCTCGAGGTTATGCCTTGCGCCGCTGTGCTCCATAAGAAAATCCAGTGCGGCGCAGGCTGTACGCTCATCCATGAGCATACGGCCGCCGTGGTACTCCCCCGTGCCCGCAAAGCAATATTTGCAGCGCAGGTTGCAATCGTGCGCTATGTGCAGGCACATGGCCTTTATTACCTGCCCGTCCTGCGGCTGCGGCGGAACAAGCTCCGCAGAATCAAAGCTGCCCTCTGCGCGCAGATGGGTGAACTCGTCCATTATCTCGTCTATCTCCGCATGAGGATATGGCAGCACATACGGGCTATATGAAAGCTCCAGCGCCTGCGCCACATCGTAGGCAGGCTTGTCCAGCACATGCAGCGCGCCGGAGTTTACATCCAGCGCAAAATAATTATCCATAAACTTAAAAGCGTGTATCATAATAATTGCCCCTCAAAAAAGCTTCGGGCGGCCGATGGCCGCCCCTGCATAGCGTTATTTTCGCATATTGCGCCTGCCGCCGTTTTCGCGCGTCTGAGCGCGCACTGAGCGCGGCCGCTTATTTTGCCTGCTTCTTGCACTTCTGGTTAGCTACTGTGCAGCTGGTCTTGCATGCGGACTGGCAGCTCGCCTGACACTCGCCGCAGCCGGTGCCTGCCGCCGCGTTGATGCAGGGCTTCTGGATGGTTTTAATGTGTTTCATGTTTGTGCCTCCGTGACTAATATCTAATGTGTATTATACACAATAGCCTGCGGGCGCACAAGCCTAATTATTTGAACATGGCGTACAGCATAGCCGTAACTATGCCGCACAGCACGCCCATGCCCGCGTCCGAAAGCAGTGCAAGCCCCAGCGTAAAAGTATCCGAAAGTATGGAGAACACCATAAACGCAAGCAGTATGTAGATAAATCCCGCAAGCCCGCCGCACAGCCATCGCAGCTTTATGCACCGGCGCACCGCTATGAATGAGGCCGCAGCCGCGCCCAGCACCTTTATTGCGGGCGTGACTATCGCCATACTGGAAACATCCAGCCAGCCCAGCTTAAGCACTAGCGCATACAGCAGCACCAGCGCTATACTCATAACCGAGGCGATCAGCGCCCCCTTAAGCGCACGCAGCGGCATCAGCTCCGCAGCGGCTTCCCTTTTTGCAGTGTGCATATATCCCCCTCCTTCCCATGCGTATACCTATGGCGAGAATAAAAAAAATATGCCCGCCGCAAAGCGCGGCGGGCATAAAGATAATACGCTGCTTTTTGTTAATTACTTCTGGTCTTCCATAGTGTTTTCCACCGGCGCATCCTCAACGGAAGCGATAGCGGTGCGCGCAAATACCAGCCTGATCTTATCCGGCCCTACGGAAACAATGATTATATCGTCTTTGATGCTGGTGATCGTGCCGTATATTCCGCCTATGGAGCGGACGCGGTCGCCGACCTTCATGGACGCCAGCATCTGCTTGATCTTCTTATCACGCCTGCGCTGAGGGATGATCATAACGAGCAGCAGTCCAACCATGAGGATTATAAGGAAACCGCCGCCGCTGAAAAACGAACTGAAACCGCCGAGAATATCAGTAGACATCTATTACTACCATCCTTACCCTTAATTATTTATCCATAATAATATACGCTGGGCGTGGAAACGTCAAGTTTTTTGCGCTGCAGTGTCTAAAATAGATGTCGCCGGCCGATCCTCGTCTTTTGTTTTATAACGGCATGTGGTATTATATGCAAAGTAATACTTCTATACGACAGGAGAGTCAGCCATGAATTCTATCGACAAAAAATCCATCGATACCATGCGTGTGCT
>CAZXRQ010000031.1:0-22923 GCA_964642795.1 uncultured Oscillospiraceae bacterium
TTTTTGATCAGCTGCTGGGTTATGGTACTGCCGCCGTGGGTATCGGTGTTGCGCAGCGTATTTATAAGCGCGGAAAACAAGCGCTTATAATCCACGCCTTCGTGCTTATAAAACCGCACGTCCTCAATGGCTACCACGGCGTTTTTGAGCATATCGGGTATCTCCTCGATATCCGCCCAATCGCGGTATTCCATACCCGCAAATGTGGTTATCAGGTTGCCGTCTCGGTCGTATATGTTGGAGGTGAGGTTGCTTTGGGTAAGGTTTGATATCTCCAGCTCCGGCGTGGTGTCGATATATGCCTTTGCAATGCCGAATACCAGCCCCGCCCCCGTGCAGCCGCCGATTATCAGCAGAGCAAGCATAACCTTCAGCGTGGTAAACAGCACCGCAAGCGGATACGGACGAGGCGCCCTGCGCGGAACAAAAAGCTCGCCGTCCTGCTCACCGGAAGGCCGTCTCCCCCCAAATACGCCCTTTACGCCGGTCCATACGCCCTTGAGCCACACGCCGGTCTTGTGTAAAAGCGCCTTTATAGTTGAAATTATGCTATCGGTCTTTTTACTCATTATTGGAAACGCACCCGGCGCAACATGCGCCTGCCTTTCAAAATTTTCCCCATGTAATTATAACATTCAAACCCGCATGGCTCAATAGCGCGAACTGCTCATATACTTGAATTAACACAGTTTTTACATAATTCGCGCAGGAGGGAAAAGCTTATGGATACAGAATGCACCGTACGAAAGGTCAGATGCCGCAGGCGGCGCATAGCCGTACTCTTGGCGGCGCTGGCCGTGATCGCAGCGATATTTGCGGTGCTGTCGGCCAACATGACGCCCGCCATGGCCCAGCTCGCCACGGCGCGCATAAAGGCGCTTGCAGCCCGCGCCATGAACGATGCGATCCTCGACTCCATGGCCGACGAGGAGCAGTATTCCAGCCTTGTTACGGTGTTGGACAGCGGCACGCACGTCTACATGCTAAAGGCGGACACCCGCGCCATGAACCGCCTTGCGGCGGAATGTGCGGATTCCGCGCTGGACCGCATATCGGAGATTGGAGAGCAGGGAATAAGCATACCGTTTGGCACCATAACCGGTGTGCCGTTTTTAGCAGGCAAGGGGCCGGGCATACGGGTAGGCTTTACCCCGATGGGCAGCGTACAGAGCGAATTCGACTCCGAGTTCACCTCCTCCGGCATAAACCAAACGCTGTACCGGGTAAATCTGCGGCTCACAGCCTCCATAAAGCTGGTTATGCCCGGCGTGTCCGAGACAATATCCATCACCGCGGAAGCGGCCATAGCCGAAAGTGTGCTGGTCGGGGAAGTGCCGGAGGTGTACACCAACGTTGCAAGCGAGGAGGATATGCTAAACCTCATCCCCACCGAAGTCCCGTCTACCCCATGACGCGGCCGCTGCGGTGAACAATATGTGAATCAGTAGCGGCGGGGCTGCGATTATGCTATAATGCGCATATGAAGAAAGCCGCTCTCATTTTGATAATCGTTGCTTCGCTGCTAATATGCGCCACGGCATATGCGGACACAACGCCCACGCCGGATGTTGAAGCCGATGCGCCCGAGAACGCGTCCGCCGCGGAGCTAATATCCTACCGCAGCACCGGTGAAACCGTGGTGCGCATACAGATGCGCCTGCGCGAGCTTGGCTACTTCAACTTCCGCCCCACCGGCAATTATCAAAGCCTTACGGTAAGCTCCGTAATAGCATTTCAGCAGAATCAGACCGACTCGAGCGGCCATGCAATAATCTCTGACGGCACCATAGGCGAGCAGTCAATGCAGCTGCTTTTCACCACCGGCGTTGCCAACCGCGCAATCATCACGGCCTCTATACCCTTTGGCGATGCGCTCACCGGCGAGGCGACGCTCACCGGCAGCCTGGTTGGCTGGGCGGACGTTTCCGCCATGCTCAGTGAAGGCGCCACATATACCGTTACCGATTACAACACCGGCATAACCTTCAACATGGTATTTGCAGGCGGCGATAAACACGCCGAGATGGAATGTGCCAGCGCCGCCGATACGCAAAAATACAAGGACGCTTTCGGCGGAGAGTTCAACTACTCCAAGCGTCCTGTGGTAATAAGTATCGGCGGTCAAAACATAGCCGCCTCGCTGCAGGGCTTCCCGCACGGCGAGGATTCCGTCGCAGCAAACGATATGGCAGGGCATTCCTGCATGTACTTTGACGGCAGTCTCTCACACGTCGGCTCAATGCCGGACGTGGAGCATATACGCCAAATATACATAGCCGCAGGCCGCGGCTGATACTCCGCGCACACGCCCGCGATGCTGCCGAAGCCCTTAATGCTAAATCCGGTCTGGCGACCCGTGCGTCAGACCGGAAGGAAAATCGCAGATTTTCCCTGTTCTTCTCAGGCTTTGCCGCCCGGGAGCCTGGCAGGCGCAGCCTAGCAGGCGAGAGGCAAAGACTGCAAGCGCGAAATAGTCAAAATTGACTTTTTAAACAGCCTGCACCCGCGATGCTCTCGCGGGCTTTTTATGTTCCCTCACTGCGCTGCTCGTTGGCCCGCGCGCGCACCTCGTCCAGCGCCGCCCAAAGCTGCACATCCGCATCCTGATCAATCTCGTCTATGGGCAAAAGCTTCAGCTCCGCAGGGAGATCCACCGTTACGTCCGGGGTTATGCCCACACCGTTAATATTGGCGCCGGAAGGCGTATAATAGGCGTCCGTAGTCAGCTTGAGCCAGCCTCCGTTACGGCTGAGACGCATGGTTGTCTGCACGGTGCCCTTGCCGTACGTGGTTATTCCCACGATCACGCCCGCGCCGTTATCCTGCACGGCGCCTGCGAGTATCTCGCTGGCGGACGCGGAATTCTCGTTGACCAGCACCGCCAAAGGTATGCTTATGGCGCTGCCGCTGGAGCGGTACACGCGTTCCGTATCAGCGCCGTTGCCCATAACGCTAACTATCACGCTGTTACCCAGCAGCACATCCGTTATATCCGCCACAGAGCTTAACGACCCGCCGGGATTGTTGCGCAGGTCGATCACCAGTGAACGCATACCGCGCTCTGTAAGATCCTTGTAGGCTTCGTTGAACTCATCCGCGCAGCTGCCGGTGAAGGAATCTATGCGTATATAGCCCGTATACTCGTTGTAGAGGTAATAATGCACGCGCTTTACGTTGATAACATCGCTTATCACGCTTACCTCGATGATCTCCCCGGAGCGGTCGATGGTAAGCATTACCGCCTCGCCGGCGCTTCGGCTCACTAGGCTTGCAAGCTCCTCAAGCTGCAGATTCGCCACGCCATCGCCATCCACCATAGTAATGATATCACCGGTTTTCAGCCCGGCAGCCTCGGCCGGCGTCTCCTCGTATACGTCAAGTATGGCAGCGCCGATCCCGTCCGGCTGCCCAACCAGTACGCCTATGCCGCTGTATTCTCCGTTGAGCCTGGAAAGGTATTCATCGTACTCCTCAGCGGAGTAGTATTCGCCATAGTTATCCTGTATCGCCGAAAGCATACCCTCCGCCGCGCCGCGAATCAGCACGGCGTCAGAAACGTCGCCATCCAGCGCGTCGGTCTTGATCTTCTCCATTATCTCCTGTATCACAAGCAGGTTTGAAAGCTCATCATACTGCGTCTGCGTAAGCACCACCGTATCGCTCTGCGTGCTGCGCATAACGGTCACGGTAACGGTCACGGCAAGCGCCGCGCTGATAAGCACGGCCGCTACAAAATATAATATCGTCCTCGTTGTGGACTTCATACGGTCATTCCTCCAAATAGCACAGTCATATAGAATATGCCCATTTTACCAAGTTTAGCGCACAGCGTCAAACCCAGGTGCGCGCATGGGAGCCGCATCCGCCGCTCCGTGCACGCTTACAGCCCGTTGTATGAAACGATGTCCGTATCAGGTCTGAACTCCGAGTGACCCGGATAGGGCTTCGCGTCCGGCGCAGGGTAGCCGCACATAAGCAGCGCAACCGGCTCTAGATTATCCGGCAGTGCAAACTCCTCCCGCACGGCATCCGGTTGAAAAAACATCACCCAGGTAGTACCCACGCCTATATCGGCGGCCGCAAGCATCATATGCGACGTTACTATGGCAGCGTCGATATCGCCGCTGGTCTTCCCATCGAACGAGCGCCGCCAGCACAGCTTACTGTCATAGCAGATAAGTATTGCACCCGGCGCATCAAAATGGCACGGTGTACATCTTCTGAGCTTTTCCATAGCGGAGGCGCTATCCATCACGAGTATCCTCTGAGGCTGACGGTTACATGCCGTGGGCGCAAGCCAACCCGCGCGCAGTATCCTGTCCATATCCTCTTTTTTTACCGGCGCGTCCGTAAACTCGCGCACGGAATACCGCACAGCGGCAAGTTCTAAAAAATCCTTCATTTTTCGTCCTTTTGCGCCGATTCCGTTATTTCGCGCTGCTCCTTTTTTGTCAGTTTGCCGAATACCAGCGCATAGGAGCGCTCGCACATGCCGCGCAGCACGTCCTCCGGCACCTCGCCGTCGAGATATATGGAGTTCCAGTTGCGCTTATCCATATAAAAGCCCGGGATCACATCCGCATACTGTGTGCGGAAGAGCTCCGAAAGCTCCGGCTCGCATTTTAAGCTTATCAACTCACGGCAGTCATATTGGCTGTACTCCGGCCCCGGCTGACATATCGCGGCAAACAGCTTGCCGCCCACCTGATAGCGCATCCATTCCCACTCGGCCTTGTAATCCTTCACGGCGCCAGGCCGCGACAGCAGATACCCGTCCAGCCACGCATAGTTGTTCATCGTATCGCCTCCCGTTATTATATGATCATGCCTTGCTGCGGCGCCTTCTGCGCCTTCTTGCCAACGCGGTTATTATCAGCGCGATTGCTGCGATCAACACAACTATGAGTATAGCCCCGTGCTTATACGCCGCAAACACGTTGTCCGTTGCCAGCAGATGGTAGCGCACCGCATCCAGCCCGCGTATTTCGAGATAGTCGCGGTAAAGCACAATGCGCGTATCGTACGCCGTTACGTCATCTTCGTGCAGCTCCACTATGCGTACGCCGCGCGTGGCCTCGCTGGCATAATCAAGGAAGGTGCTGGCCGGGCAGGCAACAAGGTCTATACCGTCATTCTCAATAACAAAGCTGTTCATGTGATCGTGTCCAAAGAATGCTGCGAACACGTCGCCCTGCTTGATCCATGAGTCAAACTGGCCGCTGGAATACTCCGGCGAGCAGGGGTTCTCGTTGATCTCACCTGATATGAGCGAATCCGATTCCAGCAGAAAGCATCTGTCCTCCCCCTCCAGCGTCCGCTCTACCGCGCCATCGTCGTCCTCATCGGCCGGGATAAGCGCATCAAACACCTCGGGAACGATTATATGCTGAAACAGCATCGCGGGCAGGGTCTCGCCGTATTCCTCACACAGCGTCGCTGCGGTATTGCCGCACCACTCTATCTGTTCGGTGCTGACGGACGCATAGCCTCCGCTCTCCGCATAATCCAGCGAATCCACAAAATACAGATTGATAAGCGGGGTAACGCCGTCCTTATCATATATCAGCACATTGTACGTGCCCGCGCCGGGCAGCTCACCGTCATCCACGGCAAGGCAGCCGGGATAGCTCATATATATCTCCATATTGCGCTCGCGTGAAACGCCGCATTCTGCGTCATGGTTGCCCAGCACCGGCGCAAAGGGTATGCCGCGCTCCACCAGCGGCGCAAGTATATTTGCAATGGCAGTCTCTGCATTGTTCTCGCCGCCGCCTATCCGCATTTCCGGCCGCCAGCCCTCAAGCTGATCCCCTAAAAGCACCACAAGATCCGGCTGCTCGGCGTCCAGCACGGCGGAGAACGCTTCGATGAAGTACGGACTGGTCCACTGCCAGTCCTGCACATCCGCCGCTATCAGCAGCTTGAACCCGCCGCTGTCAAAGCACAGCTTGGGCTCATCGGCCGCCAGCGCAAGCGACGGTATCAAAACGCTAAGAATGATAAGCGCGCACGCACAGCGTTTAAGCGTTTTCATTTTTTGTTCTCCTTTCGCGCGAAGTAGTCCGTTATATTATCCCTCCGGCACGGTAAATAATCAAAAAGGCCGGATAAACCGGCCGATACTAACGCAAATCACTGAAAATCCATGTAATCGCCGCGTTTATAGTCATATACGGCTATGTCGGAATATCTGTCGATATTCTCAAGCACCTTTCCCGTGCCTATGGCAACGCAGGATATAGGATCCTCTGCAAGGTAACACGGCACCTTGGTATATTCCGTGATATAACGATCCAATCCGTATAGCAGTGAGCCGCCTCCGGTAAGGCAAATGCCGTTTTCGGATATATCGCTGGAAAGCTCAGGCGGGGTACGCTCAAACACGCCGCGCAAGCACTCGAGTATGAGCTGCAGCGGTTCCTCCAGCGCCTCAACCATCTCGTTTGAGCCGACCACAATGGCCTGCGGCAGGCCTGATATGAGATTCCTGCCCTTAACGTCCATAAATATCTGCTGCTTGCGCGGGAAGGATGCGCCAATACGCATCTTGACCTCCTCTGCGGTACGCTCGCCTATGAACAGATTGTGCTTTTTGCGCATATAGCGCACTATGTATTCGTCAAACCGGTCGCCTGCTATCTTGAGCGAATCCGAAACCACCGCGCCGCCCAGGCTGGTGATTGCTATATCGGTGGTGCCGCCGCCGATGTCGATTATCATATTTCCCCGGGAATCACCTATATCTATGCCTGCACCTATTGCCGCGGCAAGCGGTTCTTCGATAAGGTAGGTGTGGCGTGCGCCGGCTTCCTCGGTGGCATCTATGACGGAACGCTTCTCCACCTCGGTAACGCCGCTGGGTACGCAGACGATAACGCGGGGCTTAAAGAATATATGCGTGCCAACTACTTTTTTCATGAAGTAGCGAAGCATACGCTCGGTTATGTCGTAGCTGGATATTACACCATCGCGCAGAGGGCTCAGCGCCACGATGTTGCCGGGCGTCCTGCCCAGCATACGGCGCGCCTCCTCGCCCACGGCGATTATGCGATTACTGCTCTTCTCCAGCGCCACAACGGACGGTTCACGCAGCACTATTCCCTTACCCTTGACGTAGACTAGTATGCTGGCGGTACCAAGATCTATACCCACGTCGTTGAAATCAAAAATTCCCATCGGTTCCCCTTTATAAGTAAATACCCGCATATACAGGCACATTAACTCAGTTATTCTAACATTATTATGCGCGCCGGGCAATAGGCGAGCTGCGAAAAAGGCTATGGTGCATAAAAAAGTTACAATTCTATATAGCTATGCACCTTGGCGGCGGCGTTAGCCGAAAGCTGTTCCTCGTCCACGCCGGTAAGCCGGCCGTTTTCGCATATAATGCGCCCGCCGGCTATTGTATAATCCACAGCGTCCTTAACGCCCACCGTGCACAGCATCGCGGCAGGATCGAAGCAGGCGCCCGCAAGCTCGATCCTCCTGCTGTCCACAAGGAACATATCCGCGCACTTGCCCACCTCTATGCTGCCTATATCTGTGCGTCCAAGCAGCCTTGCGCCGCCGCAGGTCGCCAGCTTGAGTATATCGTATCCGCTCGGCGCATCCGCGCCGTTATTCAGCCGGTGCAGCAGATAGCACACGCGCAGTTCCTCCAGCATATCGCTCCCGTCGTTGCTGGCGCTGCCGTCCACCGCAAGCCCCACAGGGATATTCAGCCGCAGCATATCCGCAAGGCGCATAACTCCGCTTGACAGCTTCATGTTGGATATTGGGCAGTGCGCCACACCGGCGCCGGATGCTGCAAGGGTATGCAGTTCCTCATCATTAAAGAATATGCCGTGGGCATACCACACGTCCGGGCCTATAAAATCCACGCTCTGCATGTATTCCAGCGGACGCATACCGAACTTTTCCTGCGTAAAGTCCTGCTCGTCCCGTGTTTCGCAAAGATGCGTATGCAGCCTCACGCCATGCTTCCTTGCCAATGCGGCCGTCTCGCGCATAAGCTCCCCCGTTACGGAAAACGGTGAGCACGGCGCAAGCGCCACCTGCGAAAACGAACCAAACGACGCATCGTGGTATTTATTGATGGCCCGCTCGCTGTCACGCAGTATCTCGTCGGTGGTCTGCACAACACTGTCCGGCGGCAGACCCCCGTCCTTCTTTGAAAGGCTCATGCTGCCCCTTGACGCGTGCATTCGTACACCCAGCAGCTTTGCCGCCGCAAACTGAGCTTCCAACAGATCTCCCGTGCCGGCGGGAAAAACATAATGGTGATCGAAGCAGGTAGTGCAGCCATGCTTAATCAGCTCTCCAAGGCCGCACAGCGAAGAAAGGTATACGACGTCCGCGTCAAGCTTTTGCCATATGCCGTACAGCGCACGCAACCAGTCGAACAGCTCCATGCTTTGCACCTGCGGGAGATTGCGTGAAAACATCTGGTAAAGATGATGATGCGTATTTACAAGGCCCGGATAGCACAGCATATGCGTCCCGTCGATCACCCTGTCGGCGCCCGGCATTTCCGCCGGTTTGCCGATATAGCGTATTACGCCGTCTTCACACAGCACCGACGCGCCGTTGAGCACGCGGCCGTCCCCGTCACAGGTGACAAGCGCGCGCAGGTTTTTAATTAGCAGCGCAGACATGCCATTATACCCCCCATATTTATACCGCAGAGCCTACCGTGCTACCATGGTCTCCGGCCGCACACAAAATGCGCCTTCCAGTAGGTTGTTAGATAGCTTCTGCGCACCACCTTGCCGTTGCCGCTGGATGCGTCAATCATTATCCCGCCGGAGGAGATAACTATGCCCACGTGCCCTACCTTGGTATAGCCGTCGTCATAGAAAAATATCAGGTCGCCCTTTTTTAGGCTGTTTATGCTGGTTATCTTCTCCCAGTCAGAAACGCGCGAGTAGCCTGCTGCGTTGTAGCGGGTACGGTTGGAGCCCGCCTGTTTTAAGCAATAGTACACAAGTCCGGAGCAGTCAAACGTATTGGGGCCCTCCGCGCCGCGCACATACTTGCAGCCCAGCTTGGACTTGGCCACATCTATCATCTCGGCTATATTGGCTTTGCTGCGCTCCTGCGCGCGGGTATTGGGACTGATCTTCGCCTCAGGCGAATACAGCAGCTCCACAGTAAGCTCTCCTGCAAGCCCGTCTGCCGACAGCCCGTTGGTACGCTGGAAGGTTTTTATAGCCTCGATGGTCTTGGGCCCGTAGTAGCCCGTAACGGCGCTCATATATCCCAGCCCCACAAGCTGTTCCTGCATATCCGTTATGTCGTTGCCCTCCATGCCTTCCCGCACCACATAATGCGGAGCGTCCGCCGCATACAGCAAGCCGAGCGTGACCTCCCCCGCCCAGCCGTCCTGAGCTATCTCAATATCGGTATCAAAAGCTATCTGCCGCTGAAAAAGCTCCACTGCGGCTTCCGTGGCCGGCCCGTAAAGTTCGGTGGGCTCGTCCAGCTCCAAATAGCCCAGCTCTATCAGTCTAAGCTGCAGCTCCATTACCTCTGCACCCTCGACGCCTCGGCGCAGTACCGGATCCGGCGTAGGGGTAGGTTCCGGCGTGGGCGTAGGCTCCGGCGTAGGCACGGGGGTTATTTCCACCATGGAGAGCGCCGTTCCGTTGCCGATCACCTCGCCCGTGGTAACATCAACCGCGCGGCTGTCCCCGCCGCCCAGCGAAAGCAGCAGCACAAGCGCCGCCAGCAGTACTCCGCCTCCGCCAAGCACCACAAGTTTGCCCCGCAGGGTAAGCCGCGAGAAAAACCGTTTTGTGCGGTTAAGTGCAGTTTGCAGCGCAAGCTTAGCGCGTTTTAAGATTCGTACAGTATATTTGGCCTTCATACGGTAATTTTAGGCTGTTTTTGCGCTCATTTCAATATTATAAGAAAAAATGTCTATGTTTATTTACAACTAAGCGCCATGCCAAGTGCTTTTATATACGCTGGCGTAGTGCCGCAGCAGCCGCCTATGTATGCTGCGAAATCTGCGGCGGGGAGCATGTCCGCAACAAAGGTATCTATATCGAACTCCGCCCCCTCCTCCGTGGGCACGCCCGCATTTGGCTTGAATATCAACGGGATGTCCGTATAGTCCGCAAACTGCCGTGCTATCGGCACGGTTATCTCCGGCCCCACGGAGCAGTTAAAGCCCAGTGCGTCCACGCGGAAGGGCGCGAGCGCCTCGCACAGCTTCTTTACGGTATTCCCCATTATGGTCTTGCCAAACTTGGTAAACGACATTGCGCAGAATATGGGAACGTTGAACCTCTCCGCTTCGATGAGCGCAAGCTTGAGCATCTCAATATCCATGAAGGTCTCCAGCATTATGAGGTCTGGCAATTCCGCCATACCCGCCCCTATCTGCTCACGGTACATCTCGGAGCACTCCTCGCAGGATATATCGCCAAAAGGCTTAAGCAATCCGGTAAGCGGCCCTACATCCAGCGCCACACGCGTACCCGTGCCTGCGGCCGCCTCTTTTGCGAGGCATACGCCCGCGCGCACAGTGTCCTCCACGGAAAAATCCACGCCCCTTACATTGCCACGGTTAGCGCAAAAGGTGTTTGCAAGTATTATTTCTGCGCCCGCCGCTATATACTCTGCATGTATGCTTTTTACAATGCCCGGATTCTCGATATTATAGCGCCATGCGGCTACCTGATTATCGGTTTTTTCCCACAGACAGGAGCCCATCGCCCCATCAAGCAATGTAACGCGGTTTGGCATTATGTATTTCCTCCATGGGTCATATTGTTCGGATTATACCGCACCGAAGCACATCCGGCAAGCAAAACCCGGATTGACTTTGGCGCGCCGGTGCAATATTATAGAAACAATATTATGGAGAGGAATATACTATGCACTGGGCAGACAAATTAGCACAGATAGTGCTTGACCGCAACCCCGATAAAAGCGAATATGTGTGCGCCGCCGGCATAAGTCCGTCCGGCTCGATCCACATTGGCAACTTTCGGGATATCGCTACCAGCCTTTTCGTATGCCGTTCGCTGGAGAAGCAGGGCAAAAAGACCCGCCTGCTGTTCTCTTGGGACGAGTTCGACAGGCTGCGCAAAATACCCAAAAACGTAAGCGACGTCGTAGGCGATTCGTTTGAGCAGTACGTCGGCCGCCCCTATGTGGACGTGCCGGACCCGTTGGGCTGCCACGAAAACTATGCCAAGCATTTTGAGGAGGAGTTTCTCGACTCCATGAAGCAGTTCGGCATAGAGCTGGACTGTAAATATCAGGCCTCAATGTACCGTGCCGGCACATACCTTAAGGAGATACTCCACGCGCTCGACGTGCGCGGTGAGATATTCGACATACTGGACAGCTTCCGTACGCAGGACGCCGTTGAGGGCGAGCGCGAGGCTTATTACCCGGTGAGCATATTCTGCCCGGAATGCAAGCGCGATTCCACCAAGATAATTTCGTTTGACGAAAAGACCTATGTTGCCGAGTACGAATGCGCGTGCGGCCACAAGGGCGTATTCGACTTCAAAAAGGATACCAACTGCAAGCTCGCCTGGAAGGTGGACTGGGGTATGCGCTGGATGTACGAAAAGCTGGATTTTGAGCCGGCCGGCAAGGATCACGCCAGCCCCACCGGCAGCCGTGCCGCTAGCAAGCGCATGTGCGAGGAGATATACGGTTTCCCCGCGCCCATATTCCAGGGCTACGAGTTTATTGGCATAAAGGGCACCACCGGCAAGATGTCCGGATCCTCCGGACTTAACCTCACCCCCGCCACGCTGTTGAAGGTATACCAGCCCGAGATGATTCTTTGGCTGTATTCCCGCACCGAGCCACTCAAGGCCTTTGACTTCTGCTTTGACGAGGGCATACTGCGCCACTATGCGGAGTTCGACCGCCAGTACGCCGCCTATATGGACGGCACCGCGGATGAGCGCACGCATGATATCATCTACAACTGCGTGATCCCCGGCCGCAAGCTCGACCTCGTACCCATCAACCTGCTGGTGCAGCTTGGGCCAATGGTTGACTTCCGCCCGGACAGACTGGAGGAGCTTTTTGCTCGTCTCAGCCTCAACTTCACCCGCGATCAGTTTGCTGAACGTCTGGAGAAGGCCAAGTTCTGGCTGTACAACTGCTCTCCTGAAAGCGTGATAAACCTTAGGCGCACCCGCAACTGGACATATTTTAACGGGCTGTCCGAGCCCGTGCGCGCCGAGATAAAGGTGCTTTACGACTATATTAAGGCCGGCGGCTACACGCTGGACGAGCTTAACAACACCCTGTACGATATCCCCAAGCGCGTGTTTTTAGACTTTGCCGACGACAAGGCGCTTAAGGCCGCGCAGCGTGAGCTTTTTCTCGCGGTGTACAATCTGCTAATAGACCGCTCCACAGGACCGAGGCTGTATCAGTTCCTGTTTGCGATAGACGCCGATCGCTATCTGCCGCTGTTGGATTTCTCGTACCCGCAGACCCAGGCGGAGGTCAGCGCCGACTCCGAGATGGAAGCCGGAGCTGCTCCGGAAATAAAGGTGCGGGGCACCGGCATACCCGACCCGGTTCAGCCCGTCAAGTCTGAAATAGCGATGGACGACTTCGAAAAACTGGATCTGCGCGTATGCCGCATCGTAAAGTGCAGCGAAGTCAGAAAGCTAAACAAAGGCTTGAAGCTTGTGCTGTTCGACGGCATAAAGGAGCGCACAATAGTATCCACCATACGCGACGAGTACGAGCCCGAGGAGCTTATAGGCAAAAAGATAATCGTCGTGGCAAATTTAGCCTCGCGGCGCTTTGGCGGCGTTACCAGCGAAGGTATGCTGCTTGCCGGCACCAACGGGGCGTGCGGCTGCCGTGTGATATTCGTGGACGACGAGGTCCCCGAAGGCACTATGATACGTTGATAAAGGCTATTTCGCAGGAGCTGTCCGGAAGCGGGCAGCTCTTTTTTTGTATTGACAGGCGCCGTTTTTGCCATGCTAACGCAGGGAGGTGAACGTGATGAAAAAGCCACGCAAAACACCGCAGTACGCTACATATTCGATATTGGACAAGGGCGAGCCGGATCCTGTAACCGGGGTAGTCGAGCCGCCGGAGGACATGATAGAGTTTGCCAAGCGCACCGTGGACGAAAATGAGAAATAGCCACACGCCGGCATGTATCGACAAAGCGCGCGGAGGGCTGTATAATCGTGGTGAATATACAGAAACCGAGGTTTTGGCACTATGCAAAAGTCCGAGTTTTTAACCCGTTACCCCGCGCTTTCCGATCTGGCCAATGCAAAAGAAACGCTTTGGATAAACCCGCAACCTGGAAACGCGGACTGTGTGCTTACCATGGCCGATGTAAGGAACGCCGAATTGCGGCTTGCGCGCTTTGCGCCGTATATCGCCGCACGCTTCCCTGAAACGCAGACGGCGGGCGGGCTTATTGAATCCCCGCTTACAGAAACGCCGGCCCTGCGCGACGCGCTCAACGCCAAGGGCGCAAATATAGCGTCGCTGTACATAAAGCGCGACAGCGATCTGCCCATCGCCGGCTCCGTCAAAGCGAGAGGCGGCATATACGAAATACTGCTGCATACCGAGCAGCTTGCAAACGAACACGGCCTTCTTTCCCCGTCCGACAGCACTGAAAAGCTGCTCGACCCCGTCTGCCGAAAGCTGTTTTCCCGCTACAAGATACAGGTCGGCTCCACCGGCAATTTAGGGCTGAGCATTGGCATAATGAGCGCGGCGATAGGCTATCACGTCACCGTACACATGTCCGCCGACGCGCGCGGTTGGAAAAAGGCCATGCTGCGCGAGCACGGTGTAAACGTGGTGGAATACGCGTCCGACTACTCCGCCGCGGTGGAGGAAGGGCGCAGGCTGTCCGACGCGGACCCTGCAAGCTACTTTGTGGACGACGAAAACTCCGTGCCGCTGTTTCTCGGCTACGCCGTCGCGGCGCTCAGACTGAAAGCGCAGCTGGAAAATGCGAATGTCCCCGTGGATGCGGAGCATCCGCTGTTTGTATACATTCCCTGCGGCGTGGGCGGCGCGCCAGGCGGCATAACCTTCGGGCTAAAGCTGTGCTTTGGAAAAAATGTGCATGTATTTTACATAGAGCCCACACAGGCCCCCTGCATGACGCTGGGGCTTGCCACCGGACTGCAAAACGAAATATGCGTACAGGACGCGGGGCTTACCGGCAAGACCCACGCGGACGGGCTGGCCGTTGGCAGGCCCTCCGGCTTCGTGGGGAAAACCGTCGCCAATATGGTGAGCGGCTGCTTCACTGTGGAGGACTGGCGGCTTTATGACTACCTGCGGCTGCTGGAAGCCACCTCCGGCCTGTTCGTGGAGCCGTCGGGCTGCGCGTCGCTGCAAGGCCCTGCCATGCTGGAGCAAAGCGCTGCGGGGCGCGCCTACTGCGAGCATCTGCCGATGCAAAACGCCGCACACATACTCTGGGCTACGGGCGGGCGGCTGGTGCCGGAGCCGGTGCGCGAGGAATACCGAAACACACACCTTTGATGCGGAGGAGCGTATGAACATACTGGTAATAGACGGGCAGGGCGGGCGCATAGGCGCCCAGCTCGTGCGGGAAATAGCTGCCGCCATACCCGGCGTGAGCATAACCGCAGTTGGAACGAACTCCGCTGCCACTGCCGCCATGCTCAAAGCGGGGGCACATACGGGCGCAACCGGCGAAAACGCCGTGATAGTCGCCTGCCGCAAGGCCAACGCCATAGTAGGCCCGCTGGGCATAGTCATCGCGGACTCGCTGCTGGGGGAGATATCCCCCGCGATGGCAGCGGCTGTCAGCAGTGCAAACGCCGTGCGCATACTGCTGCCCCTGAATATGTGCGATACGATAGTCGCCGGCGTAAACGCGCCCGTGGCGGAGCTTATCGTTGATGCGGTGCGCAGGCTTGCCGCGATGGCGGAATCCTGATTCTGTGATGAGCATAAGCAAAGGCTGCCCGAAAAACGGACAGCCTTTTTTTATTTTTCCTGTTATGAGCGCAGCTCCGCGCCCAGCTTTTCGCCAAGCGAAGCAAGCACGGTCTGCATGGCGGCGGTTATGTCCGCCTCCGCAAGCGTTTTATCCTCCGCGCGCAGCGTGAAGGAATACGCCATGCTCTTTTTCCCGTCCGCAACGCCGTTACCGCGGTAAACATCAAACAGCTGCAGATTCTCCAGCTTAACATCCAGCGGCGTTTCAAGTATGGTCTTGCACACGGTGGCGTTGGCCACATCCTCGTCCAGCACTATGGCTATATCGCGCGGCACTACCGGGTATCTGGGCAGCGCGGCATATTTGATGTTTTTGCCCGCGCAGCTCTCCAGCTCCGTCATGTTCAGTTCCGCCGCATATGCCTTCTGCGGTATGCCGAAAGCCTTCTGTACCGCCGGATGTACGGTGCCCATCTCGCCCACCGTCACGCCGTCGACAAGCAGCTTTGCGCACTGCCCGGGCTGGAAGTATTCGTCTCCGCCCGGCTGCGCATCCAGCCTGCCCGCCGCGCCAATGGCCTCGACAGCCGCCTCGATCACGCCCTTAAGCGTGAAGAAGCTTTCTTCCTCGCCGCTGATTATCACACCCAGCATCTTGCGCTCCTCCGGCAGACCGTCGTTGTTATCGAAGTGTACGTTGCCCACCTCGAAAAAACGGCGCTGTCCGGTCTTTCGGCTGTAATTGCGGCACATGGTATCCAGCATGCCCGCCATAAGCGTGGTGCGCATAAGGCTTTGATCCTCGCCAAGCGGGTTCAGCAGCCGCACCGTCTGCCGCTTCTCACTGTCCGCGCCCAAGCGCAGCGCATCCAGCGCCGCGGGGCTTGTGAAGTTGTAGTTGTACATCTCATAGCAGCCCTGCGCCGCCATAGTATCCTTTATCTTATCCTCAAAGCGTATGGAATCGCCCAGCCTGCCGCGGAAGGTATCGCCCTGCATGAGTGTGGGCGGTATGTTGTTGTAGCCGTATATGCGCCCGACCTCCTCGGCTATATCCCAGTCCGATTCTATGCCGCTTTCGATATCCACGCGGTAGTGCGGCACGGTGACCTTCAGCCTGTCGCCGCTGGGAACGGCGGCAATGTTTATGGTTCCCAGCATCTCCGCCATGCGCTCTGGCAAGAAATCGGTGTTCAGTATGCGGTTTACATGCTGCCAGTCCACGTCTATGACGCGCTCCTTCAGATCGGCTGCACACACGTCTATCGTGCCGCCTATCACGCGCCCGGCGTTCAGCTCATCCACCAGCTCTATCGCACGCTGCATGGCGAGTATGGCGTTCACAGGCTCCACACCCTTGATAAAGCGTGCCGCAGCGTCTGTGGTATGCCTCAGCTTGCGGGTGGTGACACGGATATTGCTGCCCTTGAACACCGCCGCCTCAAAAAGCACCGCCTTGGTATTTTCGGTTATTTCGGAGTTTTCGCCGCCCATTACGCCGGCGATGCCCACGCCCTTTTCCGGATCCGCTATAAGCAGCATATCCGGTGTTACGTCGCGCGTTTTACCATCCAGCGTGGTGACCGATTCCCCCTCGTGCGCGTTTCGCACGACGATGTGGCCATCCTTGACGCAGGCAAGATCAAACGCATGCATTGGGTGGCCGTATTCCACCATAACAAGGTTGGTTATGTCCACTATGTTGCTTATGGGCCGTATGCCCACGCTTATCAGCTTTTGCTGTATCCAGCGCGGGGAGGGCGCTATATTCAGCTCCGTCACCACCCTGGCCGCATAGCGCGGGCAAAGCTCAGTATTCTCTACCGTTACCGCAGCGTAGTCGGCTATGCTTCCATCGCCCGGTATCTGCTTTATCTCCGGCTCCTTGAACCTTTGCCCCAGCGCGGCGGCCGCCTCGCGGCATATGCCCACTATGCTTTGGCAGTCCGCGCGGTTAGGCGTAAGCTCTATATCGAATATTGTATCGTCCATGCCCAGCGCCGTCTGTATGCGGGTTCCCGGCGTCTGCTCGCCTTGAAGTATCAGTATGCCGTGTATGTCCGCGCCGGGATAATCCCATTCGTTTAGCCCCAGCTCTTTACCGCTGCACAGCATACCGCTGCTGTCCACACCCCGCATCACAGTAGGGCGTATGGTGATATCTCCGGCCAGCTCCGCGCCATCCATGGCTACCGGCACATATGCGCCTACAAACACGTTATCCGCGCCCGTAACTATCTGCAAATGCTTATCACCCATATCGATATCACATATTTGCAGCTTATCGGCGTTGGGATGCTTGCTTAGCGCCGCTATCCTCCCCACCGCCACGTTGGTTATGCCGGGCAGCTGCTCGTACACGGAATCCGTCTCGAAGCCGCGCCACATCATAAGCTCCACGAATTTTTCTGGAGTTACATTGAAATCCACATATTCTTTAAGCCATTTAAGAGGCAGTCTCATATTGCTATCCCTCCCTTAAAACTGTGACAGGAACCGGGCGTCGTTTTCGTATTCCAGCCGGATATCCGTTATGCCGTATTTCAGGCTGGTTATCCTGTCCACACCTACGCCGAACGCCAGCGCCTTCCACTCGTGCGGATCCAGTCCGCAGTTTTCCAGCTCGTGCGGGTTGGTAACGCCGCAGCCGAGTATCTCCAGCCAGCCCGTGCCCTTGCACACACGGCAGCCCTTGCCGCCGCATATGGTGCAGGATATGTCCACCTCGGCGGACGGCTCGGTGAAGGGGAAGTAGCTGGGCCTAAAGCGCATTTTAACGTCCTCACCGAACACCGCATGAACAAAGGTCAGCAGCGTTCCCTTCAGATCCGCCAGCGTCAGCTCGCGATCCACTATAAAGCCCTCCATCTGCATGAAAACGGGGCTGTGGCTTGCATCCACCTCGTCCACGCGGAACACACGGCCCGGCATCACCAGCCGGAACGGCGGCTTCATGTTGAGCAGTGCGCGCGCCTCGCAGGGCGAGGTATGGGTGCGCAGCACCACGCTGTCGTTTATATAGAACGTATCCTGCATATCCCGCGCCGGATGATCCAGCGGCAGGTTCAGCTTGGTGAAGTTGTAGTCGTCATACTCCACCTCCGGCCCTTCGTAGGTGGTAAAGCCCATGCCGATGAGCGCATCGCGTATTTCGCGGTAGGTCTGCGTCATTGGGTGCAGCCGGCCGGACGGCAAAGCGCGCTTGCCCGGCTCCGTTACATCCAGCGCCTCCAGTTTGAAGCGGCGCTCCTGCATCACCTCTGCGAATTTTGCGCGTCTTGACTCCAGCTCGCCTTCCAACTCCTTCTTTACGGCGTTTGCGGCCTGGCCCACTATGGCGCGCTCCTCCTTGCCCAGCTTGCCCATGGTGCGAAGTATTTCGGTAAGCGCGCCGTTTCTTCCCAGCACGGATACGCTTACGCTCTCCAGCTCCGCCTCGTCGCGCGCGACAGACAGCTTGTTTAGCGCATCCTGCCGTATCTGCTCCAGCTTTTCGTTCATAATACGTTGTTACCTCCAAAACTAATACGCGCCTTCATCCGCAGGGACGAAGGCGCGCTCGTGGTACCACCCTTATTTACCCTGCCAACACAGGGCCTCTATAGCTGTATCGGGCTTACCCGGTTTGAACTACGCACCCGTATGTATGCCGGGCTTCACCCAAACGGCTCGGGAGAGAACTGTACGCCTGCATCCGATGCAGCCCGCTCACAGCAGCTACGGGCCTCTCTGCGGCATATAATGCACGCTTTTTCTCCGTCAACGCCTTATTTAACGCATATCCTATCACAACGGTGCTGCCGTTGCAAGTCCTATTTACGCGGCTATTTAAGCAGCTGCTCCCATTTCTCCGTAAGCTGCTTTACGTCGGCCTCCATTATTTCCAGCTTGAGCATTGTAGCAGCGTCCTTTTTGTCCACGGCGCTAAGCAGCTCCGCTATGCGCTGCGTCTGTGCAATTATGCGGCGCTTCTGCGCGTCGCCCGGCACCGCCATATGCTCCGGAGGCGCTATCACGCCCTCCCTGGCGTTTGCGATAAGGTCGTATTCCTCGCCCAGCTCAGGTATATCTATATCGTAACCCAGCGATCCCAGCGCGCCGGAAAGACTGGTAAGCGATTCCGGTTCGCCGTGCACAAGAAATATCCGGGCCGGCTTTTTCTTTATATCGGTGACCCACTCGATAAGCTCATCCCTGCCCGCATGACCCGAGAAGCCATCCATCTGTTCTATCGTGGCGTTAACGCGCACTTCCTCGCCAAACAGCTTTACCTTGCTTTCCCCGTCTATCAGCATACGGCCCAGCGTGCCGTTGGCCTGGTAGCCCGCAAACACGATGGTGGAATCCGCACGGTACAGATTATGCTTAAGGTGATGCCTTATGCGCCCAGCGTCGCACATACCGGAGGAGGATATTATTATGCAGCCGCCTCTTTGGGAGTTTATCAGCTTGCTTTCATCGGAGGTCTGCGCTACGTGAAGCGTAGGGAATTCAAACGGCGAGCCGCTCCGCGCAAGCGCCTTGGTCTCGTCGTCATAATAGTCCTGCGCGCACTGCTCGTATATTTTGGTAGCGTTTATGCCCAGCGGGCTGTCTATATATACCGGGATGCGCTCCAGCCCCGATACCTCTCCGCTTATCAGCAGCTTCTTGATATAAAAAAGCAGCTCCTGCGTCCTGCCCACCGCAAACGACGGTATCACGATGTTGCCGCCCCGCGCTATGCCTGCGCGCAATACCTTGGCAAACTGCGCTTCCTTTGCGCGTGCCGAAGATATCTCATGGTTGCGGTCTCCGTAGGTGCCTTCCATCACAAGATAATCCGCGCTGTCTATGGCGACGGGGTCCTGTATTATGGGGCGGTCATCCCGTCCCACGTCGCCGGAGAACACGACCTTTACGGTTTCATCCTTTTCGGTGATCCAAAGCTCTATCGCAGCGGAGCCAAGCAGATGTCCCGCATCCACAAACACCGCCTTTACGCCCGGCAGCACCTCCACAGCGTCGCCATAGGTGCAGGGCTGGAAATGCTTTAGGGCATTATTCGCATCCTCTACCGTATACAGCGGCTCTACCAGCGGCTTGCCCGCGCGTGTGTTTTTACGGTTTTGGTACTCCGCCTCCTGCTGCTGTATATGCCCGCTGTCCGGCAGCATTATCCCGGACAGCTCAGCGGTAGCGCCCGTGGTAAATATGCTGCCCGTAAAGCCGCGCTTTACCAGCAGCGGTATAAGCCCGCTATGATCGATATGCGCATGTGTCAGCAGCATGGCGCTTATATCCGATGGATCGAACGGGAATTCGCTCTCGCCGTAATCGCCCTTTGTGTCGGCGCCCTGCCTCATGCCGCAGTCCACGAGGATATTTCCGCCCTCATAGCTTATCATGTGGCAGGAGCCCGTCACCGCACGCGCGGCTCCGCAAAACCGTATCTTCATATCTGTCTTTTCCTCCCGCGCGCCGGCATTACTTGCCCGCGCCGCAGCACTTTTTATACTTTTTGCCGCTGCCGCAGGGGCAGGGATCGTTCCTGCCTACGGTATCGCCCTTAATAAACATCTTGGACGCGCGAAATTCCTTGGTGATCTCCTTGCGGCGCTCGTCTGTAAGTATGGGCTCCCACTCAGGCAGCCCGTACAGCCAGCTTGCCTTCGCATCCAGCATGTTGAAATACAGCTTTTCATAATCAATATCCAACGCTACCTTAGTGCCGCTTTTGAGCGAATCCAGCTTGAGTTCTTTTTTAAGGCTGCTGTTTATGCCATCCAAAAAGCCCAAGAACGTGACCTCGTCCATGTCAAAGCTCTCCGCAAGCTCGCTCAGCTTGCCCTCGCGGACATTCTGATAATCCGCAAGCAGCTTTTTATAGTTGGCCGTCTCGGCCTCAAAATATGCGTCCCAGAACTTTTTTGCTTCCTGCTGGGTGCGTTCGGTTTCGGTGATCTCCTGCCATTGACTGTAAAGGCTCATTCGTTTTCTCCCATTGACTTAATATATACCGGGCACACCCGGTACAAGTGTTTTTATATTATCACACCAGCCAAACTTTGGCAATCCGCCGTCCGGCTCGGCCGCGTTAAAATATATTTTGCGAATATCCGTCGGCAGTATTGCAATATCCGATATGATTAGTTATACTTTTCATACTTGTTACACGGGAGGTGACCGCTTTGATCAGCAGATCCGACGGCAAATACATATTTGGCACCGCAAAGGTGGGTGAAAAAGGGCAGGTCGTCATCCCCAAGGACGCGCGGGATATATTCGGCATAAAGCCCGGAGACAGCCTGCTGTTCGTTGGTGATGAAAAGACCGGCATAGCCATAATACGCAACGCACAGCTTGAGGTTTTTTTCGAAAATATAATGGACGCCCATATGGCGGGCGGAAAGGACGAAACATGAGTGAATACGCCATCCAAACCAAGGCGCTGACAAAGCGCTTCAAGGATAAACTCGCAGTAAACGGGCTGGAGCTTTCCGTGCGCGAGGGCGAGCTGTACGCGCTGTTAGGCGTAAACGGCGCAGGCAAGACCACTACGATTCGAATGCTTTGCGGCCTGTTGCCGCCAACCTCCGGCGACGCTACGCTGCTTGGATACAGCATTACCACCGACCCCGCCGCCGTGCGCAAAACGTTAAACGTTTCGCCGCAGGAGACCGCCGTTGCGCCAAACCTTACGGTGCTTGAAAACCTCGAACTAATAGCGCGCATATACGGCAGCGGCAAGCACGAGGCGTCTCAGCGTTCAAGTGAGTTTATCAAGGCACTCGACCTTGGCGAAGTTAAGAACAGCAAGGCAAAAACGCTTTCCGGCGGTATGCAGCGGCGGCTCAGCATCGCCATGGCGCTAATTAGCAAGCCGAAAATCCTCTTTTTGGATGAACCTACGCTGGGGCTGGACGTTATAGCCCGGCGGGAGCTTTGGCACACAATAGAGACGCTGAAGGGCAAGGTCACTATAATACTTACCACACACTATATGGAGGAGGCGGAGCACTTGGCAGACCGCATTGGCGTTATGGCTAACGGGCAGCTCAAGGCGGCAGGCACCGCGAAGGAGCTTACCGACTTGACCGGCACGGGTACGCTTGAGGAGGCCTTCGTGACGCTGGCCGGTGCAAAGGAGGCTGCAATATGAGAAAGATGCTCGCATTCGCATCGCGCACGGTAAAGGAGCTTGTACGCGACCCTCTAAACATTGGCTTCGGCATAGGCTTCCCGGTAGTACTGCTGCTGCTGCTTACCGCGATACAGGCCAATATACCCGTCAGTCTGTTCGAGCTGGATCAGCTTACCCCGGGCATAGCGGTGTTCGGCCTCAGCTTCATATCGCTGTTTTCCGCAACGCTTATCTCCAAGGATCGCGGCACGTCCTTCCTTGCGCGGCTGTTCGCATCGCCGCTTACAGGGCTGGACTGCATACTGGGCTACACGCTGCCGCTGTTGCCAATCGCGCTTTTGCAGAGCATAGTGTGCTTCCTGCTTGCGGGCATACTTGGGATGCAGCTTACGCTCAACGTGCTGCTTTGCCTGGTCACGCTGCTGCCGGCGGCGCTGCTGTTTATCGGCCTTGGGCTGCTGCTTGGCAGCATACTTAACGACAAGCAGGTTGGCGGCATATGTGGCGCGCTGCTCACAAATCTCTCGGCATGGCTGTCCGGCACCTGGTTCGACCTCAACCTTGTAGGAGGCACGTTCAAGAGCATTGCCTACGCGCTGCCCTTTGCAAGGGCGGTCAACGCCTCCCGCGCAGCGCTTACAGGCGATTACGCCGCCATAATGCCGGAGCTTTGGTGGGTGATAGGCTACGCCGTGCCGGTGTGCGCAGCGGCGGTATTCGTATTCTCCAAAAGGATGCGCAGCGGCAAGGTATAACGGAATCCTGCTCATACAACAGCCGCCGGAGCATTCGCTCCGGCGGCTCAGATTGTCGAAAAAGTCAATTTTGACTTTTTCGAGCTTGCAGTCTTTGCCTCTCGCCTA
>CAZXRQ010000032.1:0-22769 GCA_964642795.1 uncultured Oscillospiraceae bacterium
ACTTCCGAAACGTCGAAGAACTCAGCAAACTGCTTGACCGTGTACTCCATCAGCTCCGCATTCGGAGTATCTGGCATAGACTGCGAGAGGGTAGTATAGATTTCTATGAATTTTGCGCGGCCGGTTTTAGCAGGAATCAGGATTTTGGGAGCAAGGGCGTTTGCCTGCCATTCCATCCATGAATACTCCTCCGACAGAGCATCCTTAGGCTTTTCATAATTTTCGACAACTGCACACGCTATGGAACTAATCTCGGGATTCAGTAGCTTCTGCAGTTCAAAGAACTTATAGTGCATATCCCAATGCACACACTCGTGGATGATGGTGTTTCGAGCAGAACCGATATTGCGCATGAAAAAGGCATCTGGATTTACCAAAATGGTCCCTTCTTCAATATGTGTGGTTTCAATATTGTGCTCGTCGTTGAAGATATCAACGGTTGCATCCTTGAAATACGTACGGCCGAAGACGCCATCTTGAAGTGGGGCAAAATGCACAGTTAAGCACATCGCTTCAAGGACCTCTCCAACCGGCAGCCTTATTGGTGCTTCCAGCGCCTTTGGACAGTACTTTTTTAAGAATCGTTCTGCATGATGATCCAAGTCCTTAGAAGACACGTAAGGAACCAGATACTTCGACAGAGCATTTTCTTTGTTAAAACTGTCACGGGTATATTCCTCGACAGCAGTAATGGTTACCATGTTCAATCCGCCACGAAGAATTCCCGTGAAGAAGATGGAAAACCACGGATTAACCATGTCCTCTTCATAATCGCGCCTGGACCGGCCTTTGATAATAACGTCTGCTTGTATTGCAGCGCGGAATTGGATGCTATCATCTTCAGTTCCTTTGAATGAAACTCCCTGAACGTGAAGATCTTCCAGCTCAATATGAAATCCATGGTCTCGTTGACGTTGGCCATTGATATCTCGCCGGCCAGCTTTGCCTCAATGCTCATATCATCAACCTCTCTTCAGGAATGCCGTACAGCAGTGCATCGCACCGTAACCCTTCATGATCTCCGAAATGTCCGGCGCTATAACCTTTATGCCGTTTTTCTCAAGCAGCTCCTGCGAGCGCGGGTTGCCGGCGGGCATCACAATAAGTCCCGGTTTGATCGCCACATAGTTTATGGCAAAGGTCTTCTTCGCCTCGTTGCGAGAGGGACACTCCAGCAGCTTTATGCCCTTTTTCTTAAGCGCGTCGCACACGTCGTACGGCACCTGCGAAGCGTGTATCATCGCCACATCATGGCTTGCCATATTCAGCAGGCCGTCTATATGGGCATGACCGTAGGGTATCTGCATATGCAGTATGTTGGTAACGCCCTGACGTCTGAGCTCGTACTCCACCTGCTCGTAGCCGCTGCGGTTACAGCGCACGCCGGAGGCGAGCACCACGGTCGTCCGGTCTATCCAAAGGCACATCGCGCCTTCAAACGTGCCGTCCCCCGCCACCGTACGGATTATGGGCACGCCTATATCCGCCAACGCCTTAGCGGCATAGCGCTCCTCACCGCGGCGCGCCTCCATCGCAGGACGCGTCACTATCGCTCCCTCCGGAGTCATCAAAACCAGATCTCGCACGAACACGGCGTTTGGCTTATCCACCCGCTGTTCTTCAATGTAGTAGACCTTTACGCCGTGCGCACGGTATATATCCGCAAGGCCGTCGTGCTGGGCGCGGAAACGCTCCGGGTCTATGGCGCTGAAGAAGCGCGCCGCCTGCCAGTCAAAATCGTCCAGCTCCTTGCCCGGTCTGCGCATCAGCACCGCCTTCAGGTCGTCCACCTCGGAGCATACGCCCCAATCACCCCAATACAGCGGCATGTCCTCAGTAAATCCGGTCTCCTTGGGAAACCATCGTTCTCCCGGCAGCGCCTCGATGTCGATATTGCATTGTTCATCCATAAAAGTAGCCTCCTTATATTTAGCCGCGTTTTAAAAATGCCGTTATACAGTGCAGGGCGCCCTTGCCCTTTTTTATCTCGGATATGTCCACTGTGATGACCTTCACGCCGTTATTCTCCAGCAGCTCCTGACAGCGCGGCGCGCCCGTGGGCATCACTACCAGCCCCGGCCTCAGCGCGACGAAGTTGCACCCGAAATGATCGCGCACCTCGGTGCGGGACGGCGCTTCCAATATCTTATAGCCTTTGCGTTTGAGCGCATCCACCACGTCGTAGGGCACCTGCGAGGCATGTATCATAACTATATCTTCGCTCGCGGCATTCATAAGCCCGTCGATATGTATGTTGCTGTACGGCTGCTGCATATGCAGTATCTCGGTTACGCCCATGCGCCTCAGTTCATAGCATACCTGATCGTAGCCGTCGCGGTTGCAGCGCACGCCCGTGCTAAGCACCACGGTGCGCCGGTCTATCCACATGGCGTTAGCGCCCTCAAACATGCCTCCGCCGGCTATCGTGCGCACTATCGGCACACCTATATCCGCCAGTGCCTTTGCAACGTAGCGCTCCTCGCCCCGCCTGTTGCCCATCCCGGGGCGGCTGATTATTGCACCCTCCGGCGTCATAAGCATCAAATCGCGGCAGAATACCGCGTTTGGCCTGTCCTCACGCTGCTCCTCCACATAGTACACACGCGCGCCATGCTCGCGGTATATGTCCGCCACGGCGTCGTGCTGGGCGCGCATAAGCTCGATATCTATCGGCTCGTCCGAAAAGCGCACTGCGGCAGCGTCAAACTGCTCTATCTCCTTGCCGGGCCTCCGCATCAGCACAGCCTTGAGCTCGGCCACCTCAGAGCACACGCCCCAATCGCCCCAATACAGCGGCAGATCCTCCTCGAATCCCGTTTCCTTGGGAAACCATCGCTCCCCGGGCAGTGCCTGAATATCCGTCATATTATTCGACATCCTTTCCGAAAGTTATTTATTTACGTTGATCCACATTTCAAATTCCCGTGCTTTTTCTGATCGCATCAAGGCTATATGCCGGTTTTGTGTACAGCCAATACGCCTGCGCCAATATGACGCATTTTTCGTTAATTATTATCTTGATTTGCGTTCGTATCTTGTTTTGTTTGCAGCTTTAGCAGGCTGCGGTGCGGTTGACTTTTTCTTTTATATGAGTATCATAAACTATAACGTCGCGTTATAGTCAAGGGGGTTTTGCAATGAAAAACGATCTTTCCTGTATTCCTACGGCAAAATTCGCAAATATGTGCTGTACCACCAAGCGAACGCTGATACACTATGACGAAATAGGGCTGTTCCATCCGGCTGGGCGTCTGGAAAACGACTACCGTTACTACACTCAGGAGCAGTACGAAACATTCGAATGTATATCCGCACTGCGCAGCCTCGGTATGCCGCTGGAAGAGATCAGAGAGTACCTGAACCGGCGCGATCCTGCGGTATACCGTGCGCTGCTATCGATCCAGGAGGAAAAGGTGCAGGCCGCGCTAAGCGAGCTTACACGGATACAGGCCATGATCCGCACCCGGATAGGCTTGATAGATGAGAGCTTCCGCGTTGCGTATGACGAGGTGAGCTTCGAGGGGGCGCCGGCCGAATACCTGCTGCTCAGCCAGCCCATAAACGCGGACGATCCGTACAGCTCCGCCGGCGCGCTCTTTAAGCACCTGTTCGATTGCAGCCACAATACCGTCAGCTCCGGCCACCCCTATGGCGTCATGCTTACGCCGGAAAGCGTACGGAGCGGCCGGTTCAGGGAATTTGCATACTATTTTACCAAGCAGAACGTGTCCTCAGACATGCTCGGGCTGTACGAAAAGCCCGCAGGACTGTACGCCACACTGTATATGAAGGGCGACTATCACTATTCCGACGGCGCCTTCAACAAGCTGCTCTCGGCGATAGACGCCGGCTCATACACCATTTGCGGTTATTCGTACAAGGAGGGCATAATCGACTCCAGCGCGGAAAAGAACTTCAACAGCTATGTAAACAAGATATCCATTCAGGTGCGCAAGGCATAGCAAGGGCGCAGGCTCCGCACTTCCTGCGCTGCACCGGAAATGGCCGATGCTACTATCAAAGCTTTAATATGGCGACTATCTCGTCGCCGTCCGTCTCCCCGTTTCCCAAAAATCCGGCCGAAGCATACAGCGCTTTTGCCGCCGAATTTTCCGGCTCATACGACAGCCGGCAATACTCCGCCCTGCCGCACGGCATGGTGCGTATATACTCCAGCGCGGCTGCAAGCGCCGCCCGGCCATATCCCTTACCCTGATACTGCTCATCTATCATAAAACGCCATATGGAATAATTGCCGCTAGCTATATCCGGCTCGTCCTCCCCGCCGATGGTGGAATAGCCAAGCATCACAAAACCCACTGGCGTTTCCCCAGCATATATGGCAAAGGGCAGCGCCACGTTTCCAGCGGCTGCTGTAACATACGCCTCCAGTATACTCTCCGTATTGGTGGCCACGAAATCCTTTTGTGCATCGGACACCGAGAGCTTAACGATCTGCCATAGGTTTTTTGCGTTTATACCGCGCAGACAAATCGCATCATCCACGTTTTGGGGAGCTTTGGCGGCAGGAGCGTCTCCGTCCAGCTTCAGATACATCAGCACCAGCTCCTGCCACAGTCCTCCGCGGGTGCGGAAGCCCTTTGGGTTCCTGCCGTACTCGACAAAGCCGGCGCTCTTATACAGGGCAAGCCCGCCCGTATTGGTGCTTACCGCTTTCAGCTCAAGTTGGGTATAGCCCGCAAGGGCTGCACACTCTATGCACGCCATGGTCAGCGCGCGACCTATGCCCTTTCTCCAATAGGACCGCTCCACCGTTATGCCGAATTCCGCCCGGTGTTTTACCTTGTCCTTGCTGCCGACAGGCTCTATCCCCGCAGTCCCGGTCAGTTTGCCGTTTACGAAGGCGCATATTTCCACCGCGTTTTCGCTATTTTCCTTTTCCTCCAAAAACCGGCTCTCCTGCTCTACATCGTAGCTGTTTTCGTCGGGATAGCTAAGCAGGTTTTCCGTCTGGGCATGCGTCAGGTTGAAAAGGTCGTATACCGTATTTGCGTCGGATGCGGACGCATTGCGGTGCAGGCACTCCGTACCGTCGTTTAAGAATACCTGCTTGTTATATTTCATATTTCACTCCTGTCTCCTCATAGTATGGACACGCTCAATTTTACACCCTGCGCTGCTGTTTTGCCAACCTGCATACGTCTTGCCTTGCAGGCTTATTTGCTTTAAAATATATACGAATAAAGAAGGAGTATATGATTTTGAAGCGATTTTTTACGATCATATTCAGCCGGGTCGTGTATTCCGCGCTGTTTATCCTTCTGCAGCTCGGCGCGCTGCTGTTCGTATTCTGCTTTTTCAAAGAGCAGTTCGTATGGTTCTACGCGTTCTGCGTGCTGCTGTCCATTGCAGCGGGACTGCACGTGCTGAACCGGGATATGAACCCAGCCTATAAGCTGGCATGGATCGTACCTATACTGCTGTTTCCCATTTTCGGCGGATTTCTATATCTGCTGTACGGCAAGGCGCGCATGACTCGCAGTAACCGTCGAAGCATGGCAAAGGTCATGGAGCGCTACCGCACGGCTATGAGCCTTGTGCCCGGCTCTGCCCCTGAGCTGGAGACCGAATCGCCCGACGCCGCCATACACGCAAAATACATATCCACCGTTGCGAGCGTGCCTCCGTACCGGCATACCTTCACAGAGTATTTTCCCACCGGGGAAGCGTACTTCGCCGCCCTGAAGGAGGAGCTGGAAAAGGCGCAGCGCTTCATCTTTTTGGAATACTTCATAGTGGAAGACGGCGTGATGTGGGGCGACATACTCGATATCCTGGTGCGCAAGGCGCAGCAGGGTGTGGACGTGCGCATGATGTACGATGATCTCGGCTGCGTGTTCACCCTTCCCCGCTCCTACGACAAAACCTTGGAGAAGCTGGGCATAAAGGCCTGTGTATTCCATCGCTTCAACAGCGTGCTGGACTCCCGCTTCAACGCCCGCGACCACCGGAAAATATGCGTGGTGGACGGGAACGTAGGCATTACCGGCGGCATCAACCTTGCCGACGAATACATAAACGTATACCCCAAGCACGGCCATTGGAAGGACAGCGGCGTGCTGCTCAGAGGGCGGGCCGTGTGGAGCTTAACCGTCATGTTTTTGACGATGTGGGACTACTACCGCAAGGAGCAGGCCGATTTCAGCATGTATCTGCCCGGCATGGAGCCTGCGGCGGACACAGGCGCAACGGGTTATGCTCAGCCCTATACCGACGTACCGATAGACGATGAGGCGGTAGGCGAAACGGTGTACCTTAATCTGATCAACCGGGCGCAACGTTATGTATACATCACCACGCCATACCTGATTATCGATAACGAGCTGCTCACCGCCCTGCGCACGGCGGCCAAATCCGGCGTGGACGTCCGCATCATAACGCCCGGCGTTCCGGATAAAAGGTTAGTATATGCGGTTACAAGATCCAATTATGAGCCGCTGCTGACATCCGGCGTAAGGATATACGAGTATACTCCCGGCTTCATGCACGCAAAAAACTTTGTGTGCGACGACCGCTACGGCATAGTGGGCACCATCAACCTTGACTACCGCAGCCTGTATCTGCATTATGAGTGCGCCGTGTGGATGTACGGCACGGCCTCCGTGCCGCAGATAAAGCAGGACTTTACCGATACGCTGGACAGCTGCCTTGAGATAACCGCGGCCACGCTGCCCAAACGCAATATTTTCCAGTGCATATGGCTTGCGGCGCTTAGGGCCTTCGCGCCGCTGCTGTGACGGCTGCGGTCAGATCCGTTCCTTGGAAAGAATGATCAGCCTGTCTCCCTTTTCCAGCGTTACGCTGGACGTCAGCGGCGGATTCAGCTCTATGTGGTATTCGCCGTTTATTTTGCGCTTCCAGCCCGCCAGTATGCCATTCTGCGCATACATAGCCGCAGCAATGGCGCCCACGGTGACTGCGTGCCCCTGCGATATGAACCTCTCCACCTCCACAAGATGGAACTCGCTTCCCTCGTCTGAAAGTATCTCCTTGAATACCGGTATAAGCATCGGATTTACAGCCGCCTGCGCCACTACCAGACCCGTTATCTCCCCGCTGATAATAAAGTCCGTTATATCCTCGCTGCGCGCTATGCTTTGGCTGGTAATAAGGTTCATTTCGCTGGTTATGCTGTATGCAGCGCCGTATTTATGCTTGATGTCCCTAAGATGCAATAAAAGCAGCATGGTGTTTCCGTCCGCCTGCTCCGGCGAAAGCTCCCTGTCGCTGAGTATCAGCACATGGTCGACTCCGTCGAGTACAAGCGTCTCCAGCTCGGCTCGGTCGAATACATCGGCGCCGGATATGCTTGCCGTAAGCCCCCACACCTCCTGCACGGCTTCCTCGGTCTCTGCCCTGCGCCCATCCGGCACACCGGCAACGGTCAGGCGATCTCCTAAGCTATCCGGCAGCGAAAGCTCCTTTAGCATAGGCAAAAACGTATCGTTATAGCCTATTACCAAAATATGCTCCGGACTGCGCGGCGCGCCGCTTTTACCCTTTACCGCAGCGGAAACGCGAAAATCGGCTGCGGCGGGCGCAGCCGCGGCCGTGCCCTCGCTTTGCGCTATCACGATCAGCCCGTCGTCCGGCAATATCCGCGTATCGCCGCTCGGATTTAGCATGGCCTCGGCGCCACGATAGATGCCCAGCAGCGCAGCGTTTGTAAGCCGCAGTCCCGCTTCTTCAAATTTGGCGCCCACAAGCGCCGGTATATGCTCTATGTAGAACTCGTTGCCCGTAAAGCCGAACAGCTCCGTAAACGCCTCGGATATGCCGGGCTGCCGCGCCGTATGCGCTATCAGCCGCGCAATAAGGTCGCTTGCAAGCAGTATGTCGGCGTTCTCCCCGCCCGCGATCCTTGCCGGAAGCAGGCTGCGCCTGTCGCGCACGGCGCATATAATGCGCGGCCGTTCCTTCCGGGAACAACCGCCCAGCAGCGAGGATACCGCCATGATGGCCTTTATGGCGCGATGATCCTCTATCTCATTTATGATGATGAATTTGCTGTCGCACACGGCGCAATTGTTAAGCGCGGCCGCGGAGAAGGATTCCCCCTTGCGGCACACCACGCGGACGTTGTGTGGAATATCGGCGTGCTCGCGCAGCAGCTCCTCCATCTCAGGCTTGTCCTTATCCCCCAGCACTACTATGCAGAAGCCCCGGGCGGTTTTGTTTGCGGCGCACAGCTCGCTGACTATACGGTATATGCCGTCGCTAAAGCCTACTATCACAGCATGGCCTCGCTCCAGCACATGCGAGTTGCCGCATCTGAGGCTTTGCACCTTTTCCTCTATCGCACTGGTCAATATACCTATAAGCAGGCTGGTGATAAAAACCCCGCACAGCGCCGCAACCGCCATGACTGCCACGTAGCCCGGGCTGCCGTCGCCCGAATACAGCACCCATGAGTTTATCACGGTGGCAAAGCTGTCCCACATCGGCGCGCCCGCGCCGCCGTCCTCGGTAAAGCCGCATATCACGATCACAAGCGCTATCACAACGATGGTAACCGCCGTTGCAGCGGCGAGCATGGCGATCATACTGCCCACGCCCTTTGACATAACGCGGTCGAAACGGTATGCCGCCCGTTCCTTGAATTTATTCATATTAGCATCCATTCTGCCGCAGACAGTAAAGCGGCGCGATAAAAATCAAAAGCGGTAAGCGTGTACGGCCTGTATAGGCCCCCTCGGGGCGCGGCAGCACCGCGCGATCCTAACAATAATTTATTATAAATATATGTGTAAGTCAAATCCTTCCAGCCGGTTTTGCGGCGCTCGGCGCCAAACAGGGCCGCCATATATGTGACGGCCCTCACGCTGTCGAAAAAGTCAATTTTGACTTTTTCGAGTTTGCAGGCTTTGCCTCTCGCCAACAGGCTACGCCTGTTGACTCCCGGGCGGCAAAGCCTGAGAAGAGCAGGGAAAATCTGCGATTTTCCTTCCGGTCTGACGCACAGGTCGCCAGACCGGATTTAGCATTAAGGGCTTCGGCCCTTAATAATCCCAGGGTTTATCGATAGTTTCAGGGCCGCCACATATGTGACGGCCCTGTTATTCGCCCGCAGCCTGCGGCCTGTGCATACCGCACTCGCCGCCTTATTTGCAGCTATGCGTATATATCACAGTGGCCGCGGGGTGCATCTGTATTATGGATGCGGGTATCTCCGGCATCACCGGCCCATACAACGCCTTGGACAGTATATCCATCTTTTCGCCCGATGCGATAAGCAGCAGCATACGCGCCTGCATTATCAGCCGCATACCCATCGTTATGGCCTGTTTGGGGACCGCCTCCTCGCTTTTGAAAAAGCGGCTGTTTGCCTTTCTCGTGCTCTCCTTGAGATCCACCACATGCGTCATCAGCGCAAAGGACGCGCCCGGCTCATTAAAGCCAATATGCCCGTTCGGCCCTATGCCCAACAGCTGCAAGTCTATGCCGCCCAGCGAGTGGATCAGCATGTCGTAGCGTCGGCACTCCTCCTCTGGAGCCTTTGCGTCCGTATGCGGGATGTGGATATTCTCCGGGAGTATGTTCACATGCCCCAGCAGGTTGTCTTGCATAAAGGTGCGGTAGCTCTGCGGATGATCCGGGCTGAGCCCTATGTACTCATCAAGGTTTACCGTGCGGACCCCGCTAAAATCCAGATCGCCCTTATCGTACCAGTTAATCAGCTGCTGATATGCACCCAGCGGCGTACTGCCGGTGGCAAGCCCCAGCACGCAGTCCGGCTTCAATATCACCTGCGCGGATATTATGTTTGCCGCCTTGCGGCTCATGTCTGCATAGTCCTGCGCCTCGATTATACGCATAGCTTATCTCCCCAGCCGCTTCTCCATGCTGCGAATGGAATCCTCCGCCTTTTGCAGAGTGTCATCTATATCGCTGTCCGTATGCGCCATGGATATAAACATGTTCTCAAAATAATGTGGATGGAACAGCACGCCGCGGTAGAGCATCTCCTCCCACCAAAGCGTAAACATATCCCCGTCCGCGTATTTTGCGGCGTCGCGGTAGTTCTTTATGGGCTGGTCTGCAAACCAAACCTGAAACAGCGGGCCCACGCCCACCACATAGGCGTCCAGTTTGGAGTCTGAAAACAGCTTTGCAAGGCCGTTCATCAGCTTCAGCGAGCGCGCGGTGAAGGTCTCGTAGCGGCCCGGCGTCATAAGGTAGTCCAGCGTCGCAGACGTCGCGGAAAGCGCTACGCCGTTGCCGCTGTATGTGCCGGCTACGGATACCTTGCCGTCGTCGATCAGCTGCATTATCTCCTTTTTGCCGCCCATCGCCGCCACCGGGAAGCCGCCGCCCATGCCCTTTGCAAAGGTGGTTATATCCGGCTTGATGCCATAGTATTCCTGCGCTCCGCCGAGGGCGACCCTGAAGCCGGTTATCACCTCGTCCATTATAAGCACAATGCCGTACTGCTCGGTAAGCTTGCGCATACCCTCCAAATAGCCCGGCTCTGGCAGTATGCAGCCCGTGTTGCACATGATAGGCTCAGTTATCACGGCGGCAATATCATCGTGGTTCTTTTCGATTATTTCGCTAAGCGCATCCAGATCGTTCCACTGGCATATGAGCAGGCTGTTCTCCAGCCCCTTGGGCAGGCCCGGGCCCTGCGGCTCCGGCGTGCAATGCCCCCACTGGTCTATGGCCAGCTTGGAGGGGTGCTTGCTCCAATAAATTCCATCAGAAAAACCATGGTACATGCCTTCAAAGCGCACCACCTTGTTGCGTCCGGTATAGGCGCGGGCAAGGCGCAGCGCATAGGTCACGGCCTCGGTGCCGGAGTTGTTAAGGCGCACCTTATCCAGGCTTTTTACGCACTGTGTCATCTTGCGGGCGACCTCGGTATCCAGCTCCGACGCCAGCGCAAATACCGTGCCTACCTCGTTTATGTGCTTGGTCACCGCCGCCGTCACCTCGGAGTTGCGATGCCCCAGTATGTCCGGCCCCAGCCCCAGCAGATAATCCGTAAAGACATTGCCGTCCACGTCCGTCACATGCGAGCCCAGGCCGCTTTCGACAAACAGCGGATACGGATCCCAGCCGGAAAACACACATCGCGCCGTGCTGTTTACACCGGCCGGTATGTACTGTTTGGCCTGCTCGAACAGCTTGCCGCTGGTGGGAAACCGCTTGCAGTATTCCGAGACGTTACGAAGTTCTTTGATGTTCATTTCAATGCCCTTTCTTTATTTGAAATAAATCGTAATCCAAATGTACTGTGTTATATATCGTCTGCCGCTATCCATGCGTTCTTCGTGTTTTTCAAATAACGCCGGTAGCCGGCCTCATATACGTTGCAAATCTCCTCCCGGGGATAATACTCACGCGCCTCCCCGCGGGTTATATCCTGCAAGCCCTCCATATCCCATATGCCCATGGAAGCGCCCGCAATCAGCGCAGCGCCCAGCGCACTGCCGGAAGCCTCGCGCTTTGCCCGGCATATCTTGCCGGAAACATCCGCAAGCAGCTGCATAAAGAAGGCGTCTCCCGTGACCGCCCCGGTACAAAGCACGTTTTTGCAGGCGCAGCCGCCCGCTTCAAACGCATCTATACACCGCCGGGACTCATAACACATCCCCTCCAGCACGGCCCTGAGTATATGCGGCAGGGAATGCTGCACCGTAAGCCCCAATATGGTACCGGACAGCTTATCGTCCCACAGCACGCCCTGTTCTCCTCCTGCAAGATAGGGATAGAACAGCACGCCTCCGCTGCCGGCCGGAGCCTCCGCGGCAAAACGCATAAGATCCTTTGCATCCGTGGTATTGATAAGCCGTTCCGCCCAGGCGCAGGACACGCCGGTGGACATGAGGTCGGCCTCTACGGCATAGGTGTTTTTAAGCAGCAGCGGCGTGATGAAAAACGCGCGGTCCGGGCTAAGCGTTATGGAATCCGTCACGCCGAGTATAGCCGTGCTGGAGCCCCACATCTCGCAAACGGTGCCGCTGCTCACGCCCAGCCCGAATACGCCGGAGACAGAATCCGCGCCGCCGGTCACCACCGGGATATTAGGCGTAAGATTCATCACTCGTGACGCCTCAGCGGTAAGCCTTCCGGTTATGGCGTTGGACTCCAGTATTTGGGGGAATATCTCCGCCGACACCCCCGCTATACGGCAAAACTCCTCGTCCCAGCAGTTATCCTGCAGCGAATACACCCCGTAGCCCGAGGCGGTTGAGGGATCCGTAGCCACCTTGCCGGTAAGATAGTATCCTATATAATCCTTTGCGGACATCACAAGATGCTCTGCGGGGAGCGCCTTGTCGTTGATGCGGGTATGCAGATACATGGGCAGTATGTAGTGCCCGTCCAGCACGATGCCGGTTTTTTCATAGTGACGCTCCGCTCCGAAGCTCTCCAGCAGCTTTACGCCTATCTGCTGCGCCCGCGAATCGCTCCAAACCACGGCGTTTTTATAGCATCTGCCCTTTTTATCCATTATCACCATGGTGGGCATCTGCGCCGAAAGGCCAACGGCGACCACCTTCTTCATGGCGTCCGCGCCTGCTGCATTAAGCAGATCGTCCGCTGCGCGGCCAATGGCGTCTATCCAGTCCGCGGCACGCTGCTCCGCACGGTTCTCCGCTACGCCCAGCGTAGGGTATTCCTGCCGGGCGCTGGATACGATGTTGCCGTCTGCGTCAAGCAGTACCAGCTTCACCGCCGAAGTGCCAAGATCCAATCCCACAATGTAACTTCTAAACTCCGAGTTCATTAGGCCTCCAAGTCGTTATTGGTGCATATCTGCGCCGGTTCAGCCGCAGTAACGCTGCACCACGCTGAGTATCACGCGGGTAAGCTGCTCCAGTCCGGATAGCGACACCCACTCGTCGGGAGCGTGAAAATTGCCGCCCAGCGAGCCTACGCCCAGCGTAGGAAAGCCGCCGTCCTGGAATATCTGCGCATCGCCCCAGGAATTCTCGCCTACCGGGGCTGCCGGCTTGCCGGTGGCCTTCTCTATTTCGTCGGCCAGTATTGCAAAGAGTTCGTCGGCGCCGTTGGTCTGGAATGGGCTGCGTATTATCACAGGCTCTATCTCAGCGACAAAGTTGGGATATATTTCCGTTACCTCGCTGAATATCGCCTTTATCTCCTCAATGCGGTTATTCATCGTCTCGCCCGGCTGCGTGCCTATCTCTATGCCCAGCTCACAGTATGCCGGATACGACGCAAAATCCGTGCCTCCGGATATCATGCCGGTATGGTATACGGTTTCCCCGTTCATCGGATGCGGATTTTTTGCGAAGTTCTCGCGCTGGTTCCGCTGCATACGCACTATAACCTCGGCCATCGCGGCTATGGCGTCCAGTGAATCGCTGCCCGCGCTGCCGTGCCCGGCCTTGCCGTACACCTTGAGCTTCAGCCAGCCGAAGCCCTGATGCGTCACGTTGATCTCATTTATGGGGGCGGATTCCATTATCAGCGCCGCCTCAGGCGTATGCCGCTTCACATAGTCGAACGCGCCGCAGGAGGCCCCCTCCTCGTCCGCGCAGAAGCACAGGTGCAGATCGCCCTTTAGCTTTATGCCGTTATCACGCAGCGCTTTGGCCACCATAAGCATCACAGCACAAAAGCCCTTGTCGTCCGATGCGCCCAGCGCGGTCATCCTGTCACCGTCTATTTCGGCCTTGAGCGCACGCTTCGGCCAAAGCGCATACCCCACCGTGTCCATATGCGCATATAGGGTTAGGCTGTTGCCGCCTCCCTCGCCCTTTACCGTCGCCACCTGGTTATAGTGCGTTGAGCCGTCTATCTGCTCCGTCACGCTGGGCACATCCAGCGCTGCAAGATACTGTGCAACATATTTCTGCCCCTCCAGCTCGTCCGGGCTGCCGGGTATCAAAAACGAGTTGGACGTATCTATGCCCGTCAGCTTGGTCAAAACATCCGTAAGCTCCTGTTTGTCAACCATTTGGGTTCCCCTCCTTATCAAAATGGCACGCCGATCTGTGCCCTTCCCCAACCTCACGCATTACCGGCTCCCGCTCGCGGCACACGGCCGGGCAGCCAAGCTGCTGGTACATGAAGCAGCGCGTATGAAACCGGCAGCCGGACGGTATATCCGTTGCGGACGGCGTTTCGCCCACCAAAACATGCTGCGTTCCGGGCTTGGGCGCTCCCGCCATCTGAGGTATTACGGATACCAGCGCCCGTGTATACGGATGCCAGCAGTGATGCACAACCTCCTGCGCAGGGCCTATCTCCATCATCTTGCCAAGGTAAAACACCGCTATCCTGTCCGCTATCATCCAGGTAAGCGAAAGATCGTGCGAGATAAACAAATATGTAAGCGAGCGGGCTTGCTGCAGATCCAGCATCAGCTTTAGTATCTCTGCGCGCACCGAAACATCCAGCATGGAGACCGGCTCGTCTGCCACCACAAAATCCGGCTCCAGTATCATCGTCGCCGCGATGGACAGCCGCTGCCGCATACCGCCGGACAGATGGTGCGGAAAGCTGTCTAGGTATTGCTCCGGGGGCTGAAGGCCCACCGCGTCCAGCTGGCGCAGCACCAGCTCACGCTTTTCGCGCTCGCTAAGCTCCGGCCGGTGTATCAAAAGCGGCTCCACAAGCGTCTTATATACGCTTTGGCCCGGATCCAGCGATTCATACGGGTCCTGATATACCAGCTGCATCTTTTGGCGCAGCCTCTGCATATCCCGTTTTTTTACGGTGGCAAGGTCGGTGCCGCGGTAGATTATCTGCCCGCCTGTCGCCGGGATAATGTTAAGTATGGCCTTTCCCAGCGTGGTCTTGCCGCAGCCGGATTCGCCCACGGCGGCCAGCACCTCGCCCTCGTAGATATCCAGGGTGACCCCGTCTACGGCGTGCACCAGTCCTTTGCCGCTATTCTGCTTTTTTCTAACGGCAAATGTTACGGACAGGTCTTTTACTTCTATAAGCTTTTTCTTATCTTCCATCGTGTTACCTCATGCGCACGGGACAGGCGCAGTAATGGTCTGCGCCGGCCTGTATCAGCGCCGGTTCCATCTCCTCACAGGAGGGCTGCTTTTCGGTACAGCGGTTATAAAACGGACAGCCCGGCTGCAGGTTAAGCAGGCTGGGCGGGTACCCCGGTATGCCGTGGATAAACGCCTTTTCGCCGTAGATGTTTGGGTATGAGCGCATGAGCCGCTCCGTATAGGGATGCAGCGGATGCGTAAATACCTCCTTTGAGCTGCCGTATTCCACGACCCGCCCTGCGTACATTATCGCAATTTTATCGCACAGCTCGCTCAATACGGACAGATCGTGCGATATCATTATCATGGAAAGCTCGTACTTATGGCTCAGCTCGCGCAGCAGCTGCAGTATCTGCGCCTGTATCATAACGTCCAGCGCGGTCACCGGCTCGTCCGCAATCACCAGCTGAGGGTTGCATGCGAGGCTCATGGCTATCATCACGCGCTGCCGCATACCGCCGGAAAACTCGTGAGGGTAGTTGCTGAAGCGCCCCGCTGATATGCCCACCTGCTCCAGCAGCTGTTTTGCGCGCGCGTCCGCGTCCTTCTTCGCGGTATCCGGCTCGTGCAGCAGCATGGGCTCGACTATCTGCTTGCCTACGGTTGTCAGCGGGTTCAGCGCATTCATCGCGCCCTGGAATATCACGGATATATGCTTCCAGCGTATGTCCTGCATTTCCTTTTCGCTTTTATTGATAAGGTCGTCGCCCTTATACAGAATCTGCCCGTGCGCTATTTCGGCGTTGCTCGGAAGCAGGCGGGGTATTGCGAGCGCCGTGGTGGTTTTGCCGCAGCCGGATTCGCCGGCAATGCCGAGCAGCTGTCCCTTTTCCAGCCACAGGTTAACGCCGCGCACGGCGTGTACCATACCGTGCCGGCTTTTGAACTGGATGGCAAGATCCTTTATCTCAAGTATATTATCCATCAGAATTCCCTCAGCTTCGGATTCGTTATCTTATCCAGCGTATGTCCTGCAAGGGTAAATCCCAGCACTATAAACAGTATGCCGAGTCCCGGCGGTATCAGATACCACCACGCGCCCCTTCCCAGCGCGCCGGATACAAAGGCATAGTGCAGCATCGTGCCCCACGATACGTTCACAGGATCGCCCAACCCCAGGAATGCAAGCGTCGCTTCGGATAAAATCGAGCCGGCTATGACCAGCACGGTATTTGAATAGATAAGCGGCAGCACATTGGGCAAAACATGGTTCCAAAGTATCCTCGCGTCCCTTGCGCCAAGATTCTTTATGCGCTCGATATACTGCCTTTCGCGTATGGACAGCACCTGCGAGCGCACTATACGGGCGGTGCTGGGCCAGCTTGTAAGGCCGATGACCAGTATGGTCACCGTAAGGCTTTGGCCGAATACGGCTGCAAGCACAATTATCAGCGGCAGCACGGGCAGCGAAAGGAATACGTCCGTAAGCCGCATCAGCAGCGTGCTTACCACCGAACGGTAATAGCCCGATACAAGCCCCACCAGCGTGCCTGCTACTATGGATATTGCCGTGGCCATCAAGCCCACAAACAGCGATATACGCGCGCCGAACAGCAGCGAGCGGAATACATCGCGCCCCATATCGTCCGTACCCAGCCAGTTTTCCGCCGAAGGCGGCTGCAGTATCTCGCTGGAGGAGGTAGCGGCTACCCGCGAATCAAACGGGAATATCATCGGGCCAAACACCGCCAATATGAGCATCACGGCTAATATTATCAGCCCCGTCCTGCCCATCGGATCTCCCCAAAGCTGTTCCCAGATCTCGTTTTTGCCGCGTTTTTTCATTTTGGCCTTTTCCGCCGGCCGCGCCTTTACTCTCTCGTTCATAGGCTTTTTACCCTCGGGTCGATCAACATATATACTACATCCGAAAGGAAGTTGGATATCACAGTAACGGCGGCCAGCAGGAAGAAGCTGGCCTCTAAGATCGGATAGTCGCGCTTCAGCACGGCGTCGTACATAAGCATACCCATCCCCGGATAGGAGAACACTGTCTCCACCTGAATCGCGCCGCCTATTACCAGGCATACATACAGCGTAAGCGCCGTGACAATGGGCAGCAGCGCGTTGGGCAGCGCGTGCTTTTTAAGTGCGCGCGTTGGCGACAGCCCCTTGCCCTTGGCCGTAAGCATGTAGTCCTCCGTAAGCACATCTACCATCGCGCTTCTTGTAATAAGAAAAAACTGCGCCATGTCCACTATTACAAGGGCTATTGTAGGCAGTATCAAATGCCTTGCATAATCCCCTATCATCGCAAAGGTGTTGGCATAATAAGCGCCCGGCGTGGTTACGCCGGATATCGGCAGCGCGCCGAGATACACGCCGAATACGATTATAAGTATAAGTCCGGTCCAGAATGTAGGCAGGCTCCAGCCCACCATGGATGCGATTATCAGCGTGCGGTCGGTGCGGGTATCGCGGCGCATCGCGGCGACTATGCCCAGCCCTACGCCCACCAGTATAACTATCACCGTGGCGGCGGCAAGCAGTATCAGCGTATTGCCTACGCGCTCGCCTATCACCTCCATGACGGGCCTGCGGTACGTCATGGAAAGGCCGAATTCGCCCGTAACAATGTTTTTAAGATATATGAAATATTGCTTCCAAAGCGGCAGGTCCAGCCCGAATATCGTCTTCAGGCGGTCTATCGTCTCCGTGGAAAGCCGCCCCGCCCTTGCGATGAGCCGCAGCGGATCGCCTGGCAGTACGCGGAACAGCACGAAGTTGGATGTCGCTATCGCCCAAAGGGTGATAAGCAGCTGACCCGCTTTTTTAATTATACTTTTTAACTTCTCCATATTTTCTTTGTCCTGTTTCCTTTATGGCAGTGGCGGCAACCGCCGCCGTCGAACAAAGCATGGGACGGGCTGCCCGCCCGTCCCTCTTTCCGCGGCTTATCAGGCAACGGGCTCTATGTTTACGTAGTTATCGTAGGTTACGTTGTAGATTATTCCGCCCGGGCACTCTACAAAACCCGTCCAGCTATCGGTGCGGTATGCCTGCAGCTTGTCCTGGAACCACATGACGATGTATGAGCAATCGTTATAGAATATCTTCTGCATCTCGTAAACCAGCTCTATACGCTTTGCCTCATCCATCTCCATGCTCTGCTGTACATACAGCTCGTCATATTTCGGATTGCTGTAATACATATCGTTATTGTTGCCGAACTGATCGCTCAGCGGTATGCTCAGCAGATAACCGGGATCGAGATAGTCGGAATCCCAGCCCCATACGAATATATCGAAATCGGCCGTCTCGGGATCGAATATCGCATCGCCCATGGTGTTTTCGTCCATCGTGGTTAGCACAAGGCTTACGCCGATCTCGGCGCAGGCGTCGCGGAATATCTGCGCGGCACGCACGTCCACCGTTGTGGACTCGATGGCGTAAAGTCTGAACTCCATAGGTACGCCGTCCTTTTCACGTATGCCGTCGCCGTCGGTATCCACATAGCCGGCCGCGTCAAGCAGCGCCATGGCCTGCTCGGGATCGTTATTTATCTGCTCGTCCTCGGGCACGGTATAGTGCCAGTCGCCCATGCCGAGCGGGATTATCGTATCGCCCGCGTTACCGTGTCCTGCCAGCGCTATTTCGACCAGCTGGCTCCTATCCACGGCATAGCTCAAGGCCTGCCTTACCGCCACGTCGCGCAGCATGGGATTGCCCATGGAGTTTTCGCTCTCGTAGGAGTTGATGCCTATCATGTGGAAGGAAACGGAATCCAGCGAGACCGCCGTAACGTTCTCAACGCCTTCCAGACCTTCCCAAACGGTGGGCGATATCTCGGTCACGATGTCCACCTCGCCCGCCTTGAGCGCCTGCGCCATAACGTCCTCGTTGCCGTATTCGATGAAGATTATCTGATCCGGGCCTGCGGGGTCACCATAGTATTCCTCATTGCGCGCAAGCGTTAGCGTGCTGCCCTCCTGCCACTCCACAAACTTCATGGGGCCTGTGCCTATGGGGTTCTCGTTAGCAAAGGTTTCCACTTCCTCGGCGCTCATGCCGCCCCAGATGTGGTCGGGCAGAATAGGCAGTGCAAGGGCTATGTTGAACGCCTGACACTCGCTGTAATGTATGACAAACGTATAATCGTCCGGCGCTTCTACGCTCTCTATGGCAGTAGCGAACTGAGCGGCCGGCCCTATCTCATAGTCCATTACCATCTGATAGCTTGTTACCACGTCCTGCGAGGTGAAGTCCTCTCCATCCTGCCATTTGACGTCCTGGCGCAGATGGAAGGTCTGGGTAAGCCCGCCGTCGCTGTACTCGAAGCTTTCCGCCAGCGCGGGACGGGGCTCCAGATTGGTGTCGTAAGCCAGCAGCGGCTCATACACCAAGTTGGTGATCTGCAGCGACTCCGTGCTGTAAGAGGTCAACGGGTTCAGTATGTCCGGTTCACTCGTCCAGCCGACCCTTAGGATATTCGCCTCGGCATTGCTCGTTGTATTGCAGCCTGTCAACGCCGCGACCATCAGCACTACGAGCAATACACTCAACAGCTTTTTCATGTGTTTTCCTCCTTTTTTGTTCTATTGGTATTGTTTTTTTCTCTCGTCTGTTCGGGTAAATACATATGCTATTTGATAATACTACTATAATACATGCGGATTTCGAATAACAATATCAACTATTCTATGAATAATATAAAACACTTCTATATTTATTTGCTTTTTGGTGTATAATGAAAAAAAGCCTATTCGGGAGCATAGCGTTTTTATGAACTCGTTGCAGATTGAAACATTTTTGGCAATAGTAGACACCGGCAGCATTAGCAGGGCCTCCGAGGTGCTGTTTCTCACGCAGCCCACCGTCAGCTACCGCTTGAAATCACTGGAGGACGAGTTAGGATTCCCGCTGCTGGAACGCAAAAAGGGACATCGAAATATAGAATTAACTTTGAAAGGCCACGCTTTCGTACCCATCGCTACGCGGTGGATGCAGCTTTGGCAGGACGTTCAGCTGCTTTCCGCGTCCGAGAGCAAGCTGCCGCTGTCGCTGAGCTGCTCCAACTCCCTTAACAACTATCTTTTGGCGCCGCTCTACAAGGATCTTGCGCGAAACGACGGCGAGGTCCTGTTTGATCTGACGATACTTACTCAGGAGACCGCGGCGGTATACCGTACTTTGGAAGCCCGCGAGGCGGACATAGGGCTGACCTTTGAAAGCATTTCCTCCAAGAATCTTCTGATAGAGCCGCTTTTTTTTGAAAAGCTCTATGTCGTCCGCTTTTCAAGCGACCCGCACGAATTGCGTACCGCCTATCACCCGCTGGAGCTGGAAGCGGAGAACGAGCTGTATTTTAACTCCTCCCCCACCTACCAGGCATGGCACGATAAATGGTGGGACCCCGCGATACGCCCGTATGTGCTGATAAGCAGCGAAAGTCTGGTGCTCGACTTTATGGACAGCCCCCGCTTTTGGGCGGTCGTACCGGCTTCAGCCGTCAGATCCTACCAGTCGCGGCCCGAGATAAAGGCGTACGAGCTGCTCTATCCGCCCGACGACCGCATCTGCTACCGCATAACCAACCGTACACCCGTGGAAAGCCACATACGCAGCATCCAGGTGTTCAACGAATACCTGAAAACCTACATACGCAGCCTGTCATTTTTGACGCCCTGCGCCGCGGGGCACGAGTAGCGAGTTGCGCCATATTTGCCTGTATCCGCCGCAGCCTCGCGGCAATTCACCTTCTTGTACGTATAATCGCAAGAAAAATCGTGGTATAATAGTTGATCTGTAAATCAAAATACAAGGGGGTAAAACGAATTATGCAAAAGAAAGCGTTAGTTATTATTGATATTCAAAACGACATAACCAAGAATTACAGGGACATTATTGAAAACATAAACCTCGCCATCGATTGGGCGGCCGGGCATGAAATTCCGGTAGTTTATATCAAGCATAACAATCTGTCGGATAGAACAAGAACCTTTAAGCCAAATACACACGGAGCCGAGCTTGTTCCGGAAATGAAGCTCGTGTCTGATAACATCTTCACTAAAAGCAAGGGGAACGCTTTGACCAGCGACGCATTCTCAGACTTTATCGTAAAGAACGCAATAGCCGACTTCTATATCGCCGGAGCCGACGCAACCGCCTGCGTAAAATCCACCTGCTTCAATATGCGGAAAGCGGGCTATGGCATTACAGTCCTGTCGGATTGTATCACAAGCTATGACAAGCGGAAGATCCCGGAAATGCTTCGGTATTACGAAAGCAAAGGCTGTACGCTTATCACCCTTGAATCTCTGCTTGCGGGCTGATGCTTATTTATAAAAGGCAAACAGCCGGCTGAACCCGCTAAGCAACGGCAAGCATACGCTGTTTGCAGTCCCGAATATTTCCGCATTGCGAAATCTACCGTAGCGGCCGGTTGATGGGGCTCATTCGGAAGCAAGCAATACCGCAGCGCCGCGCCGTTATTCCTTTACCTTAACCATGATGCGCATAGCGTTTATAATAGCCAGGATCATAACTCCGACATCGCCAAATACGGCGATCCACATGCTCGTCATGCCGAAAACGGTAAGCAGAAGGATAAGGAATTTAACACCCAGGGCAAACACGATGTTTTGCTTTACAATGCGCAGGGTCCTCTTGGAAATGCGTATTGCCTCCGGCAGCTTTGAAAGCTTATCATCCATCAGCACGATATCCGCCGACTCGATAGCCGCGTCGCTGCCCATAGCGCCCATGGCGATCCCTACGTCGGCTCTGGAAAGCACCGGCGCATCGTTAATGCCGTCGCCTACAAAAGCGACCTTTCCGCCTGCATCCAGCAGTGCTTCCACTGCGTCTACCTTTTGCGCGGGCAGAAGCTCAGCGTGATATTCATCCACGCCTGTTTTTTCCGCTATACTGCGGGCCACGTTTTCGGCGTCTCCGGTGAGCATTACGGTTTTTGTGATGCCGCAGGCCTTGAGCTCGTCTATCGCGTTCTTGGAATCCGGCTTAAGCTCGTCGTTTATTATGATGTGGCCGAGGTATTCATTCTTGCAGGCAATGTGTATTACGGTGCCGCTGAGGTGGCATTTATGCCATGGCGCCCCGACATCGTCCATCAGCGCGCTGTTTCCAACATAATACTGCTCGCCGTCTATTTCGGCTTTTACGCCCTTGCCGGCCAGCTCACTGATGCTGCCAAGACGGTTTACGTCTATGTGTCCGTTATGGGCTGTTACTATGGACTCCGCTACGGGGTGAGAGGAATAGCTTTCCGCTGCGGCGGCAATATCCAGCAGCTCTGCTTCGGTCATGATCTCCGGATGGATGGCGTCAACCTTAAACGTGCCTTTTGTAAGCGTGCCGGTCTTATCGAATACGACGGTATCGATTTTGGACAGCGCCTCCATATAGTTGGAGCCCTTGATAAGAATTCCGTCGCGCGAAGCTCTTCCGACGCCTCCAAAAAAGCTAAGCGGGATCGACACTACCAACGCGCAGGGGCAGGAGACCATAAGGAATATGAGCGCGCGTTCTATCCATACCGGCCAATCCTGCGAAAAAAGCAGAGGAGGTATAAACGCCAATAACACAGCCCCTATTACTACGCACGGTGTGTAATACCTGGCAAAGCGTGTGATGAAGTTTTCCACACGCGCCTTTTTTGCCGCGGAGGTTTCTACCAGCTCCAGAATCTTTGCGACGGTGCTTTCTTCATAGCGGCTTTCGGTGCGTATGCGGAGTACGCCCGTTAGGTTTATAGAACCGCTTATTACCTTGTCGCCCACCGCTTTATCAACAGGAAGGCTTTCGCCAGTG
>CAZXRQ010000033.1:0-20996 GCA_964642795.1 uncultured Oscillospiraceae bacterium
CCGCCGCAAGGCGCGTTTCACGCGCCGCGCGCGCCCGGCGCCCTATCCTTCATTTTTCTCAGTAAAGACGAGCCGCTTTTGCAGCCGCCAAAATGCAAAGCCCAGCGCGGCCATAACTGCGCTGATAGCGATAAGCAGCCAGTCCCCCGTCGCCGCTGAGTTGATAAACGTCCATACGGCAGCGCCGATAGCGGTCAACGCTGCAAGTACCGTATATGCAAGCGTATAGCCGCGCAGTCCGCGCACGCAGCGGTCGTAGCGTATGCGCTCCATGCCGCTGCCGGTCATGGCGAAGGTAAGCGCTCTGGCCATCATCATACCGGTGGGGAACAGCAGCACAACATACGGCAGCGCCACATACGCGCAGGGCGTCTGCACCCCGCCCAGGCTAGATGCCTCACACAGCCCGGCCAGCACATACAGCGCCACCGCGAGTATCCCGGCCGCCGCATATGCGGGCTTTACGCGCTTAAACTGCTTTTCGTCCTGAGGATAGTAACGTACGCCTGAGTATACGGCCCTGTCCACCCGCCTGCCGCGCGCGTCCAGCTCCGTAGTCGTACGGTAATCCTCCGCATATTTTCTTTGACTTCTGCTCATATTCAATATAATAACATATGTGCGCCTACATTGTAACTGTTGCGCAGCTTTTTGCAGGGTTGTAGAATAAATATACAAATCAGAGGATTTCTTATCAATAATTGGAGGGGCGTGCTATGTGGACACTAAAGCTTATTTGGTATCATGTATTTCAATTTTGCTTCAGCATTGCCGAGTATTTCCTCCCGTGGCGGCAGCCGCAGCTTTTAACGGGCGCCGACAGTGTGCTTGAGCTGCCCGCTCTGATAAAGAGCAAGGGGATATCCCGGGTGCTGATAGTAACGGATAAGGCGCTGCTGGAGCTGGGCGCGCTTGCGCCGCTGATGGCCAGGCTGGGTGAGACCGGCGTGGAGTATGCGCTGTTTGACGGCGTGGAGCCAAATCCGTCCATAGAGAATATCGAGGCCGCCCGTACGCTGTACCTTGAAAAGGGCTGCCAGGGCCTGCTCCCGTTTGGCGGCGGCAGCTCCATGGACTGCGCCAAGGCCTGCGGCGCGCGCATAGTCAAGCCGCATCAAAGCATAGAGCAGATGGGCGGCACGCTGAAGGTGCTGCATAAGCTCCCGCCTGTATTTGCAGTGCCCACCACGGCCGGCACCGGCAGCGAGACCACGCTTGCGGCGGTGGTGACCAACCGGCAGACGCACCATAAGTATGCCATAAACGATCCGTCGCTGTTCCCGCACTATGCGGTGCTAGACCCCATGCTCACGGTGGGCCTGCCGAAGAAGCTGACCTCCACCACCGGCATGGATGCGCTTACCCATGCGGTGGAGGCGTATACCAACCGCCTTGGGCCGAAATATACGCAGGCGCTCGCCGAGGATGCGGTAAGGCTGATATTTGACAATCTCGAGGCCGCGTATAACGACGGGCATAATGTGCAGGCGCGTGAAAATATGCTGCACGCCTCCTTCAAGGCGGGCGCGGCGTTCACCCGCGCCTGCGTGGGCAACGTCCATGCCATAGCGCATACTCTGGGCGGCTTTTACGGCACTCCGCACGGGCTGGCCAACGCCGTGCTGCTGCCGCACGTTATGCGGGCATACGGGCCGGCGGTGCATAAAAAGCTTGCGCGCCTTGCGGATATTGTGGGTATACAGGGCGCTGACGACGCTGAAAAGGCCAATAAGTTCATCGACGAGATGTACCGTATGAACCGCGATATGGGCATACCGGATTCCTTTGACTTTATCAAGGATGAGGATATACCGCTGATGATAAAATATGCGCTCAAGGAAGCAAACCCCATATATCCCGTGCCGGTTATTTGGAACGCCGATAAGCTGCGCGAGGTGATAGAGGGCATACGCACCAAGGCGTAGTGTAAGACCGTGCCCGCGGTATCAGGCCTTCGGGCCGTCGCAGGCGTGGGATGAAACCGAAAAAAGTGACGTATGCCGCTTTTTTGATGATTAAGGCGGGCACGCTTTACCGTGTCCGCCCCAGCCTGTCGATAAACCCCGGGATTATTAAGGGCCGAAGCCCTTAATGTTAAATCCGGTCTGGCGACCAGTGCGTCAGACCGGAAGGAAAATCGCAGATTTTCCCTGCTCTTCTCAGGCTTTGCCGCCCGGGAGCCAACAGGCGCAGCCTGTAGGCGAGAGGCAAAGACTGCAAGCTCGAAAGAGTCAATTTTGACTTTTCCGACAGCCAAAGGCCGCCCCAGGGGGCGGCCTTTGATATTGCGTGCTATGACGCGGTTAACACATCGTCAGTCCGCGCTGTCCGCATCTTCCGTTTCTTCGGCGGTGTTCACCTCGTCAGCATCGGTATCCGCTTCTTCCAGCTTGGCCGCTCTGCCGTCGGCGCAGAAGTCGCAGGGATCCCAGCGGTTGGCATCGAACGCCTCGTCCAGCGTGCCGCTTATAAGCACAGCGGAGTTGCGCAGGGACTGGCAGTCCGGGTCGAAGTGATAGGATTTACCGTAGCGGGTCCAGTATACGGTGCCGGCATGCTGAGCCTCGGCCTCCTCCTGAAGCGCCTGAACCTCCTCCTCAGAGGGCTGCTGGAAGTCTACCGAGGCGGTGGTCGCGCCTACGAACAGCGCGGCGCACAGCACCAGCAGTATGGTCTTGGTCTTTTTGTCCATCTTGTCGGACTTGACCAGCAGCAGTATGCCGATGGGAATGAAGCATATAAGTACCATTATCACGCCCAGCTGGTGCCAAAGCGTGCGTACAAACTTGCTGTCCGCCAGACAGGGGCTGATGCGGTTGGACTTCTTCCAAAGCTGCGCGGCGATCACGCAGAATATCGCGTCCAGTACCAGCGCGCCGATAAGCAGCCATACCTCCTGAGTGCCGAAGGTGAGGGCGTTGTTCATCACCGCATAGCGCAGCGCGAAGAATGCGCCTACCTCGCAGGCCAGCGCCAGCACCCAAAGTATGATCGCACCTATGCGCAGCCCTTTTACGTTGCCGCTCTCGCCGGACGGGGTATCGTCGTCATCCTTGGCTTTTTTGCTGGGCTTGTCGTCGGCTTTTTTTTCGACCTTTTCGGCATCTGCCTTTTTGACGGTCTTCTTAGTTTTTTCGGTTTCTTCCTTAGCTTCCGAAGCGGAGATTATTTTGCGTTCGGTTTTTTCTGTTGCCATTGCTTTTCCCCCCATAGAATTATTGCTTTATGGTATTTTGCTATATCTATCTAATTATACCCATATATGGCTGCTATTTCAATAAAAATAAGCGCGACCCGACGTATGAGCTATGCTATTGCATCGGCACGGAGCACAGCCTCCCTTATGGCGGCGGCAATTACACGCGCGGCAAGCGTGCCGGCAACGTTTATGTCGGCCTTAACGTCACCGCGCGCCAGAGCGTATATGCTGTCCCCGTCGGCAAGCGTACCTACGGGGCATATGGCGCGGGCATAGCCTGCGCGCGCCATGGAGGCGAGCTTGTTCAGCTGGGCGCGGTCAAAATCGCCGTTGGTGATTATGCAGCCAAGGGTGGTGTTGCCGGTGAACAGATCCGTGGGCGCGGCAAGCTCGTACAAAGCATTCTCGCTGTTCGCGTCATCGCCGTTTACGGCACGCAGTCCGGTAAGCCTTGCGCCGGTATCAAAATCAAATATGTCCCCCAGCGCGTTTACAGCTACGACTGCGCCAAGCTTCAACTCACCCAGCTGCATGGCGTATACGCCGAGACCGGAGCTTGACGCATATTGCATTCCGTGCAGCTTGCCGACGGTGGCGCCGCATCCGGCGCCTACGCTGCCGGAAGCGGGGTGGTTGGCTTCGGCGTCTACGCAGGCGGCGTAGCCCATAGCGGCGTCCGGTCGCACATCAGCGCGCCCAATGCCCAGATCGTAAAGACAGGATTGCACTACCAGCGGCACCCTGGCATAACCGGTGTCGTAGCCGACGCCGCGCTCTTCAAGATAGCGCATCACGCCGTCGGATGCGGCCAAACCGAATGCCGAGCCGCCGGAAAGCACGCAGGCGTGTATTGCGTTTTTGGCTGAAAGGCAGCTTAACAGCGGAGTTTCACGCGACGCAGGACCGCCGCCGCTAATATCCACCCCGGCCTGCGCGCCGCCGTCGCAGAGTATCGCCGTAACGCCGGTCATGGCGGTGCGATCCTGTGCGCTGCCGATGCGAAAGCCGGATATTTCGCGGATGTCAATGGTTTTTGGCATGTGAACGCCTCCAAATGATGTTTTCATAAATAAGATACCAAAACACCGCTGCAAAAGCAAGACGGCGCATCGGTTGACAAAGGGCATACGGGAATATAAAATCAAATTTATAATGGTGTAATATGGCCGAGGCTGAAATCAAGCCGGGCCGCAATATAACTACGGAGGTTTGTACGATGCAAAGCATAAACAGATACCTTGACCATGCCGTGCTGAAGCCCGACATGACGACCGACGAAGCCAAAGCTGCGATACAGCTTGGCATAGATTACCATGTTCGCACCGTTTGCGTGCGCCCGTCTGATATACGTATGGCGGTAGAGATGTGCCGCGGTACGGATACCGACGTAAGCTGCGTGCTGGATTTTCCGCACGGCACCGCTACGAGCGGCGCAAAGGCGGCGGCGGCACGCGAATATGCCGGGCTGGGTGTTATTGAGATCGACATGGTGATGAACTATGCCAAGGCGAGAAGCGGCGAATGGGACTATGTGCGCGATGACATAGCGGGCGTGGTTCAGGCGGCGCATGCACTGGGCGTGGCGGTGAAGGTAATACTCGAGACCTGCTGCCTGCGCGTGGAGGAAATAAAGCGCGCTACCGAAGAAAGCATAGCCGCTGGTGCGGATTTTGTAAAAACCTCCACTGGCTTTGCCAGCTGCGGAGCCACCCCGGAGGCGGTCGCCGCCATGGTGGCGGCAGCGGACGGACGCATTAAGGTTAAGGCGTCCGGCGGTATACGGGACTATAATACCGCAAAGATGTATGTGGAAATGGGCGCGGACAGACTGGGTAACGGCTATTCCTCCACACCGGATATATGTGTGCATCAGGAGTGAGGTAGATCATATGGCTAACGAATACAACGTTGCGGTATTGGGTGGAGGCCCGGGCGGCTATGAGGCTGCGATACGCTGCGCACAGTACGGATTGAAGGTGGCGCTCATAGAGCAGGGCGAGCTGGGCGGCACTTGCCTTAACCGCGGCTGCATACCTACCAAGGCGCTGCTGGAATGCGCGCACAGGTATGAGAGCGCCAAGCGCGCCGATGCTTTCGGCGTAAGCTGCGGCGAGGTGGGCTTTGACTACGCTAAGATGGCGGAGCGGAGGGATACAGTGGTATCCAAGCTGCGCAAGGGCGTCGAGGGGCTGGAAAAGGCATACGGCGTCACAGTCATTCGCGCACACGGTGTGCTTACCGGCAAAAACAGCATAGATGCGGGAGGTACGACCGTTACCGCCGACAGCATAATACTGGCTACCGGCTCGTCGCCCGCACGTCCGCCGATACCCGGGATTGGTGAGCAGGGCATACTTACCAGCGACGAGCTGCTCAAGGTGGACGCTGCTCCGGACAGCCTTGTAATAATCGGCGGCGGCGTGATCGGCATCGAATTCGCTACGCTGTTTGCAGCGCTTGATAAGCCTGTAACGGTGCTGGAGATGCTGCCGTCCATACTGCCGGGCGTGGATCCGGATATAACCAAGCTGCTGCTTCGCACCTTTAAGCAGAAGGGTATAACCGTGCGCACCGGAGCCAAGGTGCTTGCGCTGCACGGCGGCGACAAGGTTACCGTGGACTACGAGCTGGACGGCGAGAGCAAGACGGCGGAAGCTTCATGCTGTCTGGTTAGCGTAGGCCGCAGACCCAACACCGAGGATATAGGGCTGGATAGCGTGGGGATCGGCCTGCAGCGCGGTTTTGTAACCGTGGACGAGCATATGCGCACGAGCGTTGGCAATATATATGCCATAGGCGATATAACCGGCAAGCTGCAGCTTGCGCATGTCGCCACAGCGCAGGGGATGATAGCAGCGGCAGGCTGCGCCGGACATGAGGCGGCCATGGATTATTCCGCCATACCCGCTTGCGTATATACGGAGCCGGAGGTGGCATATGTCGGTTTGACCGAGGCGGCTGCGAAAGAAATCGGCCACGGGGTGAAGTGCGGCGTGTTCAACGTGGCGGCAAACGGAAAGAGCATGGTCATGGGGAGCATGGCGGGACTTGTAAAGCTGGTGTTCGATGATAGTGACGGCAGGCTGCTGGGCGGCCAGATATTCGCACCCCGTGCAACGGATATGATAGCCGAGATAGCCGCATTGATTAAATGCGGTGCTACGCTAAATATGCTGTGCGCTACGGTACATCCGCATCCTACGATAAGCGAGGCTATACTCGAGGCTGCGCATGACGCCGAGGGCCTGTGCTGCAACGCTGCGCCCAAACGGTGAGCGGGAGCGGCTGCGTACCCACCCTATAATACGAAAAAATCCCTGTACTGCAATTCGCAGCACAGGGATTTTTATAATCATTCCCGCCCACGCTATCCTCTTATCAAGCTATCCATAAGCGTCCAGCCCTGCACTGGCTCCTGTCCCATAGCCGCATCCTTTTCACAGAAGCGCACATCGCGTTTATTCGCATCGCCGCGTCGGTACAGCGCAAACGGCACGGGATCGTCCGCATGAGTAAGTATGGATATTGGCGTAGGATGATCCGGCATGGCGAGCGCGGCATAGTCCTCGCTGCTTTGATCGAGGTATTCCAGCACCGGTGAGATTATCTTTTCGTCGATCTGCTCAATGCTCCACACCTTTTCTTTAAGCTCACCGTGATGGCCGCATTCATCCGGCGCCTCGACATGGATGTATATGAAATCCGCGCCGTTTTGCAGCGCTGCTATTGCTGCACGGCCTTTTGCTGCAAAGTCGGTGTGGTAGTTGCCGGTGACGCCTTCGACATGTATGCTTGCAAGGCCTGCGGCGATGCCTATGCCCTGCAAAAGATCCACCGCGCTTATCACGCCGCCGCCAATGCCATATTTATCCATGAAGGAGGGGAGCCTGGGCTTGCGGCCCTCGCCCCAGAACCAAACCGAGGTAGCGGGATTCTTGCCTTCGTTTACGCGTGCGCGGTTTATGGGATGGTCGCGGAAAGCGGAATAGGAGTAGGCTATCATCTCGTTGAGCAGGGCGGAATGCTCGCCGGACGGCAGAAAACCGGCGGCGGGCTTGTGCGAAATATCGTGCGGCGGGGTGAGCTGCGCGCCGGTGTCGGCATTTTTAAGCACTAAACAGTGGCGGTAGCTCACGCCGGGATAAAAGCGTATGCTGTCGGATGCAAAGCGCTCGTTCATAATGGCGATAAGCTCGGCGGCCTCATCGGAGGATATCTCGCCGGCACTGTAATCGTCCATAACGGCGGCTTTGGGGGAGGATGCACCGCTGAGCGTAACAAGGTTGCAGCGGTAGGTCACATCGGCAGGTGAAAGCGATACGCCGATGCTTAGCGCTTCGAATGGAGAGCGGCCGCTGTAATACTCCGCAGGGTTGTAGCCCATCACAGCGAGGTTAGCAACGTCGCTGCTCTTGGGCATACCCTTGGGGATGGTGGCTGCAAGACCGAATTCGCCGCAGCAGGCCATGCGGTCAAGCGCGGGGTGTACTGCTTTGCCAAGCGGCGTAAGGCCGCCCAGCTCGGCAATGGGATAGTCGGCCATGCCGTCGCCGAGAAAAACGATGTATTTCATATTCTGATTGAAACTCCACAAAAATTATTCTATGCTTAATAGCTTTACACCGCCCGCGCCCCGCAGCTCACCGAGCAGTTGGATAAGCTCGTCCATGCTCACGGTAAGCTCGGACATGTCCAGTGAAAATACCACGTTGGCGCGGCCGTGCACGGGCAGGCTCTGGGTTATTGTGAGTATGTTTGCGCCGTAGTGAGCAAGCGCGCTTATCAGCTCGCCCAGCATACCGGGCTTGTGCTCCAGCATCAGCGCTATCACCGCCTTGCGGCCGGTATCCATGCCGGGCCGAAATACATGATCCTTGTATTTATAGTATGTGCTGCGGGAGATCCCGCAAAGGCGCGCCGCTTCGGATACATCGCGCGCTTTGCCGCTGGAGAGCATATCGCGTGCCTGCACGACCTTTTCGTAATAATCGGGTAAAGTGCGGCTGTCCACTATAAGATAGCTGGAAGGCATATGTCACCTCGTATTTTTAATTACGTATTGCAGTACGTCGGATGTATCTATTACATCGGTGTGCAAAACGGCTTTTTCGCGCAGCGATGCAAGCCCCGCCGGTATGGGGACTCCGGTCATTTCGTTGAGCGTGCGCATCACGGCAAATTCGTCGCCGTCCGCGCTGCCGCCAAGGCTTTTGAGCACCGCCGTGCAGAACTTGTACGGCGAGGCGGTGGAGAGCACCACGTTGGGGCAGTTGTTTTCGCCGGATTGCTTGAATTGGCGCAGCGCGTCGTATGCTACGGCGGTGTGGGTGTCCATCAGGTAGCCGTATTCGTCGTACACATAGCGTATAGCGGAAAATGCGGATTGGTCGTTACAGCGGAAGGCGGAGAAATCCGCGCCCAGGAGTATGCGCATATCGCCGCTGATGGTGTAATGCCCGTCCTGCGTCAGCTTATCCATCAGGTGCGCCACATATGACGGATCGTGGCACAGCAGGTATAAAAGCCGCTCCAGATTGCTGGATATGAGTATATCCATACTGGGGGAGGCGGTGCGGTGGAAGGTGCGCCGGCGGTCGTATGTGCCGGTACGGATAAAGTCATAGAGCACGTCGTTTTCATTGCTGGCGCAGACCAGCTTGGCAATGGGCAGTCCCATCCGCTTGGCGATATAGCCCGCCAAGATGTCGCCGAAGTTGCCGGTGGGTACAATGAAGTTGACCCGCTCGCCGGTGCGTATGCGGCGGGCGCGGCGCAGGTCGCCGTAGGCCTTATAGTAGTACATCACCTGCGGGGCGAGGCGGCCTATGTTTATGGAGTTGGCGCTGGAAAGCCGTATACCGTCCGGCAGAACGCCGGGGGTCTTTGCCGCGGCAAAGGCTTTTTTAACGGCGGTCTGCGCGTCGTCAAAGTTGCCGCGTATGGCACAGACGGATACGTTTTTACCCTCCTGCGTTACCATCTGTGCCTGCTGGATGAGGCTTACGCCGTTTTCGGGATAGAATACGATTATGCGCGCGCCGGGCACGTCGCGGAAGCCGGAGAGAGCCGCCTTACCGGTATCCCCGCTGGTGGCGGTAAGCACGACTATTTCGTCGGTTACGCCGTTTATACGCTTTGCCTCCGCCATAAGGCGGGGCAGTACGCACAGCGCAACGTCCTTGAAGGCGCTGGTGGGGCCGCGGAACAGCTCCAGCACATAATCGTCGCCTACGGGTACGAGCGGCGTGATGTCGTCGGTCTCGAAGCGGCCGATATACGCATCGTCCACGATGGCGCTTATGCGCTCCGGCTCAAAGTCCGGCAGCAGCGCGCTCAAGATTCTGCCGGATAGCTGCCGCGCAGAGAGCTGTTTTATTTCGTCCAGCGCGACGGGCAGAAGATCGGAATAATCCGAAAGCGTGTATAAACCGCCGTCCGGAGCTATGCCGTTGAGTATGGCCATAGAGGCGGATGCGGTCACGCGGTCGTTTCGAGTGCTGAAATAATCCATAAAAAAACTTCCTTTTCGGTATTGCATTTGCGCTGGTAATATGATACATTGTTTCCCATGCAAATACAAGTGTTTTTGAAATAAAGACATTAAAAACTTTGGAGGAAAGTTATGAATATAGCAATTTTAGGATTCGGAGTGGTTGGAACAGGTGCATATGAGGCAGCGCGTACCGCTGGCGTCCATGTAAAACGGGTGTTGGATATAGCGGTGCGCGAGGGCTTTGAGGACGTGATGACCACCGATATCGATGAGATCATGCAGGATGATGATATAACCGTTGTTGTTGAGACCATGGGCGGGCTGCATCCAGCGTACGAGTTTATCAGCAAGGCGTTTGAATCGGGCAAAAGCGTGGTAACCGCCAACAAGCAGCTCGTAAGCTGCTATTATAAGGAGCTGCATGAGATGGCGCAAAGCCATGGCGTACAGTTTCGATACACGGCCAGCGCGGGCGGAGGTATACCGTGGCTGTTCAATCTGCGACGCGCCAAGCGCTGCGACGAGATAGAGGAAATAGACGGCATAATCAACGGCACTACCAACTTTATACTGTCCGCCATGCATGAAAGCGGCGCTGACTTTGACGGTACGCTGAAGGAGGCGCAGCGGCTGGGTTATGCCGAGGCTAATCCTGCGGCGGATATCGACGGGCTGGATCTGCAGCGCAAGTGTGTGATATCCGCTTCCATTGCATTTGACGGCGTAGTCAGCGAGGCGGATGTACCCGTGGCCGGAATACGGAGCATAACCACTTGGGATATAAAGAGCATTTCCGGCATGGGCCGTGTATGCAAGCTGGTAGCCACGGCAAAACAGGTGGAAGGCGGCATATGTGCATTCGTACAGCCCGTGCTTACGAAAAAATCCGAGTTGATGGCCAACGTGGGCGGCAACTTCAATATGGTGTCGCTTACGGGCAAGGCCGTGGGCCGGCTCAGCTTTTACGGGCAGGGTGCGGGCAAATACCCCACCGGCGTCGCTGTAATACAGGATGTGATAGACATATCCGCAGACGTAGGCGGGCATTCCGCAGTGGGGCTTACGCCGCTGCATACGGACAACACCCGTGTTGAGTACGCGTACTATGTGCGCGGAGCCGAGCTCCCGGCGGAGCTGGTGGCGGAGGACGCGGAGGGCTACTGCATAACCAAAGCGCTGTCCGTGTCGCGCATGTTCAAGCTGTATGAAGAGTATAAGCATACATCGCCGGATATGTTCTTTGCGGCAATAGACTAAGGGGGAGCAGGCATGATAAAGGTATGTAAATTCGGAGGCAGCAGCCTTGCGTCCGCCGGCCAGTTCAAGAAGGTGCTGGATATAGTAAAGTCTGACGATACGCGCCGGGTAATAGTCGTAAGCGCGCCGGGCAAGCGCAATCCCGCCGATAATAAGCTGACGGATCTATTGTATCTGAGCGAGGCGCACGTGCGCTACGGGGTGGACTATTCCACGGTGTTTGGCATGGTAGAGCAGCGCTTTCGCGATATCGCGGAGGGCTGCGGCATAACCGGACTGGATCTGGATGCGGAGTTTTCCGAAATACGCTCACACATGGTGAAGGGCGTGTCTCCGGATTATCTGGCTTCGCGCGGCGAATACCTGTGCGCTAAGCTGATGGCGGCATATCTGGGCTTTCAGTTTGTGGACGCTGCGGGCTGGATGCTGTTTGGCAACGACGGCAGGCGTAAGCAGCGTGAGACCGAGTCCATGCTCAGCGCCGCGCTGCAAGAATACGGTTATCTCGTACTGCCGGGGTTTTACGGCAGTCTGCCGGGCGGCGAGATACGCACGATGCCGCGGGGCGGCAGCGACATATCCGGCGCCGTGGCGGCCGCCGCGCTGCACGCATCAGTATATGAGAACTGGACCGACGTTTCCGGCATACTCATGGCGGACCCGCGCATAGTGGAAGACCCGCGGCCCATACCGCAGCTTACCTATTCCGAGCTGCGCGAGCTGTCCTATATGGGTGCGGACGTACTGCACGAGGATGCGGTGTTCCCGGTAAAGGAAAAGGATATACCGCTTAACATACGAAATACAAACGATCCCAACGCTCCCGGCACGATGATACGCGAGAAGGTAGACGAATCGGAAGTCGACGGCGCAGGCGCGCAACGGTTCATAACCGGCATATCCGGCAGACGCGGGTATACGATAATTTCGGTGTACAAGTCGCATATGTCGGGCGAGGTAGGCGCTATAAAGAAGGTGCTTGCGGTGCTGGAGGGCTATGGCATAAACATGGAGCACATACCCAGCGGGATAGACAGCTTTTCCTTTGTGGTGCTGTCGGATCAGGTAAAGCGCATACTCTATGATATAATATCGGATATAAAAGAGGTGTACGACCCTGACGATATCCGCATCACGGACAACATAGCGCTGATCGCTGCCGTCGGACGCAAGATGATGTACCGTCCCGGCATATCCGGCAGACTGTTCGGCGCCTTGGGCGAAAACGGTATAAACATCCGCATGATAGCGCAGGGCCCCGCAGAGATTAACATAATAGTGGGCGTGGAAAACAAGGATTTCGATAAGAGCATCCGCGTGCTGTACAACAGCTTTATGGGCTGAAGAAACCGGAATTTATTTTGCAGGAGGATATAATACTATGAAAAAATGTGTTGTAGCGGTATTGGGCGCAACGGGCGCCGTTGGCCGCGAGATGCTGAAGGAGCTGGAGGAGCGGAAATTCCCGCTTACGGAGCTGCGCTGCCTTGCAAGCGCCAGAAGCGCGGGCAAACGCCTGCCGTTTATGGGCGGCGAGGTGGAGCTGACCGTGGCCTGCGACGCGGCGTTTTCCGGGGTGGATATAGTGCTGGGCGCGGCGGAGAGCGATATTGCAAAAAAGTTTGCTCCTGCCATAGTGAACGCCGGCGCGGTATTCGTGGATAATTCGAATTCGTTCCGTATGGATGCGGAGGTGCCGCTTGTGATACCCGAGATAAACGGCGGGGACGTTAAGCTTCACCACGGCATAATCGCAAACCCCAACTGCTCCACGATAATCACACTTATGGCGGTTAAGCCTATAAGCGATATTTCTCCGATAGAGAGCATGGTGGCCAGCACCTATCAGGCGGTTAGCGGCGCAGGCACAGGAGGCATAGCCGAGTTGGATGAGCAGACCCGTGCGTATGTTGACGGTACGCCTATGCAGGTAAACCAGTTCCAGTATCAGATTTTCCAAAACCTCATCCCGCAGATAGGCGGGTTTGGCGAAAACGGCTACACCAGCGAGGAGATGAAGATGCAGAACGAGGGCCGCAAGATCATGCATCTGCCCGAGCTCAGCGTAACCTGCACCTGCGTACGCGTACCTGTGATGCGCAGCCACAGCATAGCGGTTTCGCTTATTACGCGCGAGCCGGTATCCGTCGCGGCGGCACAGGAGGCGATAGCGGAGTTTCCGGGCTGCGTGCTCATGGATGATCCGGCAAACAAGAAGTACCCTATGCCGCTTATGGCCAGTGATCAGGATCTGGTGTTTGTGGGCAGGGTGCGCCGCGACCTCGTATGTCCGGAGCGCGGGCTTGCGCTTTGGGTAAGCGGCGATCAGATACGAAAGGGCGCCGCCACCAACGCTGTGCAGATAGCGCAGCTGCTGGTATAATAGACGCATAGTTGCCGCCGGTATGCCAAATGCTCCGGCGGCATTTGTTTTACATTGCAAAACCGTATGATATAATAATAATATGGAACAGATGCTGCACGAATTCACGGCGGATGAGTTAACTCCGCCCGCATGGGAGTATTATCTTGAGACCTGCGGCCTTGCGGAGGTAAAAAGCGATAAACACCGGCGTATGCTGGAACGGTCAAAGCAGGTGCTGGGTGAAATACTGCCGCTTGTAAAGGTAAGAGCGGTCACCGTACGCTTTGACGGCGGCTGCCTTGCAGGCAATACGCTTGCTTTGGACGGCGTACAGTTTTCCTGTCCGGCGTTCGGCCGGCTGGAGCCGGAGCGCATCAACGCCGTATATGCTTATGTGCTTACGGCGGGAGAGGTGCGCCTGGAAACGGCCAACGTATCCGATATGCTTTTTGCGGATATATGGGGTACGTCGTTTACGGATGCGGGTATAGATATGCTTCGGCAGAGACTTACGCTGGAGAACGATGGGTATATCATGTCGCCCTCTTTCGGCCCCGGCTTCTACGGCATGGGTATGGATATGCTGCCGGCATTTTTTAAGCTGCTCGACACGTCCGAAATAGGCGTTGCACTAAAGAGCGGACGGCTGCTGCTGCCGCTGAAATCCTGTGCGGGGTTCATAATGGCGGTGCAGGACGTGTGGCGGCTGCCGGTACGGGACTGCGCCGACTGCATGGGCAATCCGGGCGGATGCAGGTTCTGTAAAAATTACAATGCGGTGGTGTGAAAAACGCGCCGTTCATATAATAATTGACATATTGCAACACATAAAACTATCTGATACGATATGTACATGAAATATAGATCAAAACGGTCAATAGTGGTACTTGCGCTGTGCATCGCCGTATGCATGGTGAGTTCGGCCTGCTCCATGCTGGTAAATGCGGACGCGGTGCGGTTCAGCGACGATACCCTGTTGGATTTTTTGCATGAAATGGTTTCGACGGGGCAGACCGAGGGCGGCATACTGATTGAAAGCTCTATCGGAGATAACCTTAGCCCCGTGATAGACGACGCGGTGCGCCGGCTGCACAGCACGGATTACGCACTGTACCGTTTTGTCAGCATGATGAACTGGACTGTGCAGCGGCGCATAGGCGGCGTACGGCTTGACGTGAAGCTGGAGTATACGGTGGATTTCAGCGTTAAGCGGCTGCACGATGTTTGTCCGGGCATGGTGCTGCCGAAATACGACGGTACGGAGCTGCTAAATCGCGTGGAGGACGCCGTGCTGGCTCAGGAGGCGTATGTCCGGTGCGCCTATTTGTACGACGATATACTCGAGTCGCGCATAGGCGGGCTTGTGGACGGCATGTATGACCGCAGCGGCATATGCGGCTACTATGTGGCTGAAAGCTCCTACACTGCACAGCAGTATGGCGATGGCCTAGAGGTAGTGATAACGCTGGAATACGAGCCTGACACCATACCGTACGACGAGCTGCCCACAGCGCAGACCGAGTATGAGGCGCTGGACTGCATACTTGATGCATGGGAGGACGGCGAGGATATAGCCGTATTCCGCGCGCAGGAATCCTCATGGACGTATGACGATCTTTTCGATATGTGTAACACAGCCGAGGCGAACTTCGCTACAAATCCCTGTGAAAGCGACTATATGCATTGCTCGATGTATCCCAGAAACGGTATCGACCGCATTGCCGAGGTATGGCTTACCTGCGGGCTGGATGATGAGACCTATGCCCAATATGAGGCCGAGCTGCAGCGCATGCTGGATAAATACATCGTTCAGCTGCAAGAGCAAAACGCAAGCGACGACCGGGAGCTGTATCTCGCGGCACACGATCTGGTGCTGAAGCTGTGCAAGTATGACAACGTACTTGCCGACGCAACTTTGGACGGTACGCTTACGGCGGAGCAGAATGCGCTGCGCACTGCATACGGGGTGTTTGTGAAGGGCCGCTCGGTATGCACCGGCTATGCGCGGGCGTACAAGGCCCTGTGCGACGGGCTGGGCATTCCGTGCTGGGTGGTGTACGGGGAGCAGGACGGCGGCGGCCACGCATGGAACATGGTGCGCTTGGATGATCAGCTGCTGTATGTCGATTGTACGTTTGACGATACCGGCGGCGGGCATGAGTATTTTCTTATGGACCGTGATGAGATGATGGATAACGACTATATTGTGGACGAGGGCTTTATAATGCCGCCGCTGAGGTGAGGCGCGGCGGATAATACAATGTGATTCAGCGTTTCAGCGCGTCAATTATGTCCTTGGCGCGCTGACCGTCTTTTTTATTTACGAAAAAATAGTATTCAAATGCCGTGGGACACTCGGCTGCGGAGCCTGTTTTACTCCGTGTACGGAAAGGAAGCGGCGATGGGCGGGTAATACCTACTGTCCGCCGGATATAGTCGATTCCCGCATCCTCCAGCGCATAGGCGATGCGCTGCCCAAGCTCATCGGACAGCGTCAGCGCAGCTTCAAAGCGGTTAAAGAAGGTTATCATACGGGCAGATTTTCTATTTCATCCAGCCATAGCCGCGCGACTGCGTCGCTGGGCATACGCCAGTCCCCGCGCGGGGAAAGCGTAACGCTGCCCACCTTGGGACCGTCGGGCATACAGGAGCGTTTGAACTGCTGTGCAAAGAAGCGCCGATAGAAGGACATCATCCATTTTTTGATGGTGGCTGCGCTGTAATTGCCAAAGCTGACGCAGGCCATAAGGTATATTTTGGCGGGCGAGAAGCCGTGCCGCACCATATTGAACAGGAAGAAATCATGCAGCTCGTACGGGCCTACTATATCCTCCGTGACCTGCGCTCCGGGCAGCAGCTCCGGGCTTACGGGCGTGCCCAGCACATCCAGCAGCGTATCGTGCAAAAGCGGCGTATCAGCAACCGAAGCGAAGTGCTTAACCATGGCGCGCACGAGGGTCTTGGGGATGGAGCCGTTTACGTTGTACATGGATATGTGGTCTCCGCCGAAGGTGGCAAAGCCCAGCGCCAGCTCTGAAAGGTCGCCGGTGCCTATCACCATGCCGCCAAATTTGTTACTGAGATCCATCAGCACCTGCGTGCGCTCGCGCGCTTGCGCGTTTTCAAAGGTAACGTCGTGCAGGTTTATGTCGTGGTCTATGTCCTCCAGATGCCGCGCGACGCTTTTACCAATGTTTATTTCCATGAAGTCCACGCCCAGCTCGTCGCAGAGTATCTCTGCGTTGCTGCGGGTGCGGGAGCTGGTGCCGAAGCAGGGCATGGTAACGGCGAGTATGTCCTTGCGGTCGCGGCCCAGCATATCCATTGTGCGGCAGCATACCAGCAGCGCCAGCGTAGAGTCCAGTCCGCCGGAGATGCCCAGCACCGGGCGCACGGAGCCTATGTGGGTTATGCGTTTTTTGAGACCCAGTGCCTGCATGGTAAGTATCTGCTCGCAGCGCTCCGCCATATGCGCATCGTCCGGCAAAAACGGATGCGGTGCAAAGGTGCGCCTGAGCGCGCCGTTGTTTAGCTTGCCAAGGGATATCGTGGTGTAATCCATAGCCGCATGCGGCTCATAGGTGTTTTTACCCATGCGTTCATATATCAGCTTGTTCACGTCCACATCGGCGGAGATGATGCCGTTTTTAAACAGCTCGCTCTCCTCCAGTATAGTGCCGTTTTCGGCTATCATATTGTGGCCGGCAAATACCACGTCGGTGGTGGATTCGCCGTCTCCGGCGTCGGCATACACATATGCGCAGTTGAGCTTTGTGGATTGCGAGCTGACGAGCATACGGCGGTAGTCGCATTTGCCTACTACCTCGTTGCTTGCGGAGGGGTTGGCAATCACCGTAGCGCCGGCTTCACAATGAGCGCTGGACGGCGGCGTGCATACCCATAGATCCTCGCACAGCTCCACGGCCAGCACGAAGTCGTCGAGGTTATCGGCTTTGAATAAAAGCTGTGTGCCGAAAGGTACGGTTTGCCCGCACAGCTCGATTTCGGAGGTGCCGCCGCTTGCGGGCGCAAAATGACGCAGCTCATAAAATTCGCTGTAATTCGGGATGTTGGCCTTGGGTACTACGCCCAGCAAAACACCGCCCTTTATTACTGCCGCGCAGTTGTACAGCGTACCGTCCTTGGCCAGCGGCAGCCCCACCACAGATACTACGTTGGTGTCGCGGGTGGCGTTCAGCAGCTGAGCGAGGGCGGCTATCGTGCCGCGCTGCAGCGTGCTTTGTAAAAACAGATCGCCAGCCGTATAGCCGGTGATGCATAGCTCGGGAAAGACCACGAGCGCGCAGCTGTCGGCGTCCGCGTCGAGGATAAGCTGTTCTATGCGTCCGGCGTTATACATCGTATCTGCTACGCGAATATCCGGGGTAGCGGCGGCAAGCCGCACAAAGCCATAATCGAGCATACTGCAAATCCCTGCCTTAATGCGCTGAGCGCGCGTGCTGTGCGGCGGAGCTTTGCCTGCGCTGCCGCAAAACATATTATACAGCATAACCCATCTGCGCGCCAGCCCCGCACGCCTATGGCGGCAAAAACGTAATTATGGGCGCGCAAACCGGTATAGCCGGAAAAGCGGCGTTTTGGGCGAGAAAGTTGTATAAAAATGACATAATAATTGTTACTAAGTAAAAGATGTAGGTGATATAATACATTGACACATGAGATAATTGGCAAATAATGCTGCGGAATCTAAGACGGCCGCGCATTTGATGCAGAATTGTTACATCTGGCGTGCCGGAGGATTGCGGATATGCAGATATACAGATATGTCGCCGTGGATGAAGCGGGCCGCCGTGTGCGCGGAACGCTCATGGCGGAGGATACGGCCGAATTTATGCGGCTGCTTGGCGATAAGCGGCTCTATTGCGAGAGCTACAAGGTCAAGTGGCAGCATTCAGCGGGCCGTGTTGCGTACCGTATGAAGGCCGGTGATCTGGTCGTATTCTGCCGCCAGCTTGGAATAATGCTCAAGGCGGGTATGCAGCTTCCAAACGCCATGGCCATAGTGTGTGAAAAAACTGATAATCCCTATCAGCGTGAGCTGTATGAGCGCATGAGCGCAAGCCTACATGCGGGCGGTATGCTTTCAGACGCCATACGCGAGCAGGGCAAGGCATTTCCTGAGATGATGGTTCAGATGGTGGCGGCGGCGGAGCTGTCCGGCACTATGGATGAGATAATGGATGGGCTGGCCGGCTATTACGAGCGCGAAAAGGACAGAAACGCCAAGGCCAAGAGCGCGTCCACATACCCCGCGATACTGTTTATATTGCTGATCGTCATGCTGCTTGCGATATTCACATTTGTAATGCCGCGGCTGCTTCCGCTGATGAGCGGCAGCATGAGCGCGGGAATGCGCGTGCTGGTGGCCATAACGAACTTTGTCCGCTACAAGTGGTACGTACTCGTGCTGATAGTGATGGGTGTGGTGCTGCTTGGCGCGGTACTCAGGAGCTTTTCCCCGGCGCGCCTTGTGCTGGACAGACTGCGGCTCAAGCTGCCGGTGCTGGGCAAGCTGCTTAAAACGATGTATGTTTCGCGTTTTTCGGAGGCGTTTGCCACGCTGTACCGCAGCGGTATACGCGTAAACGACGCCATGACCATGAGCGCGGCTACCGTAATAAATCAATTTTTCACCAGCCGCTGCAGCGAGGCGCGGCGTAAGGTGGACGCAGGAGCTGCGCTGAGCAGTGCGCTGGGCGAAACAGGGCTGTTTGACAGCATGTTCACATCTATGCTGCATGTAGGAGAGGAAAGCGGTGAGATGCAGCAGGTGCTCACCCGTATGGCCGCCTACTACGATAAAGAAGGGCAGGCTGCGATGAACCGCGCGGTGGACATGCTCCAGCCTATATTCATAATAATTATGGGGCTGCTCATAGGCAGCATTGTGATAATAATCATGACGTCGGTGTACGGCATGTATGCCAACATGGGCATCTGATAAACCAGGAAAGGACGCTTGTATATGGCAATAACGCTCGAAATAAGCCTGGAAGGCATAAAGCTGTCAGGCGAGGTCAACCAAAGCGTGACGCTGCCGCGCGGCAGTATAACCGGCGGCCTCATGACGGATGAGGACAGCGTATGTAAGCAGCTTATGCCGCTTATCGACGGGCGGCACGTCAAGCAGTGCGAGATAGTGTTCCCTGCATCCTTTGCGGTAGTGCGGGAGATAAGTCTGCCAAAAGCGCCCAAGCGTAAGCTTCCGTCGCTTTTGCGCGGGCAGCTTGAGGGCGGTATCCCGGATATAGACCGATATGCTATGGACTATATACAGCTTGAGCAAAACGACGGCGGCCAGACGCTGCTGGCGATACTGGTGCAAAACCGTATAGTCGAGCAATACCTGTCGCTGTGCGCGAAGCTGAAGCTAAAATGCACTGCTATGATCCCCCGCTTTGAGCGCATACGCAGGGCGGCGCGCGGTATGGGCTGGGGGAGCAGCGCCAACATAGTGATAGACCTTATGCCGGGTTCGGCGGAGGTCAGCTTGCTTTCGGGGGACACGGGCAGCGTGTTCGTGCGTTCCGCGGAGCTTTTGGAGCAGGACAATTCCCTTGCGGATTGGGGTATTGCGTTCGCAGCCAACGCGCAGAACGAATCCGCGAAGGTGGACGCGCTGTTTGAGAGAGTCAACAGCCTTATACAGTTTCAAGCGGGTCGCCGCCGCGACGTGCCGGTAAGCGCCGTATACGCCACCGGCGAAACGGAGCGGTATGCGTCGGTGCTGGCCGCGTGCGGGGACCGACTTGGCCGCAGCATAGTGCCGTTCAATGCGGCGAACGGGGAGTGACATATGGCAGCAAGAGAAAAACAGCTGGATATACTTGCCGCGTACAAAGCGCAGCAGCACGAAAACGGGCAGGAGCGCAGGTTTAAGCTGATAGCCGTGGCGTTGATAGTTGCGGTGCTGTTTGGCACGGTGGGTACCGTGTATTATTTGGTGCAGCAGCAGCGTGCCATGATCAGTGCGCAGATCGAACGCACCGAGACACAGCTAAACAGCGAAACGCTTTCAGAGCAGCTTTCCGAGGTGGACGCGCTGGAAGCAGAACTCGCTACGCAGCTTGACTATAACAAAATACTAAGTGCTCATCTTTCCTTTTTAACTGCGGTATACAGGCCGGATTCCCGGCTTATGGAGGATATAGAGGCGCTTGCGGCGGACTATGAGGTCACCTGTACCGTGCTTACCAATTCAAACGGCGGCGTAGCACTCGCATGTACCAGTCCTTCGGGCAGTGCGGCGGCAAGCTTTGCGAAGGCCCTGGAGCAAAGCCTGCTGTGCAACGTGACCTTTTACGGCTACACATATATAGAAAGCAGCACCTGCTACGGCTTTACCGTAGAGGGCACGGATGCGGGGTGGGAAGATGCGGCTGACTAAGCGCGAAAAAACGATGCTCGTCATTTTGCTGGTATTCGGCACGCTCGCGCTGTTCAGCGCATATGCGCTTGTGCCGGCTATGGAATCGCTGCAATACGAAACGACGGTGCTTTCTGAGATGCAGCTGGAGCTGGATGCACAGCTTGCGCGGGTGCGGACCGTCGAAACCGTTGAGCAGGAGCTGGCGGATGCGCAGACGGAGGCCGCTTCCTTGCACGATACACTGTATGCCAAGCGCACCTACGATACGGGACTTGCGCTGTCCAACATGCTT
>CAZXRQ010000034.1:0-20965 GCA_964642795.1 uncultured Oscillospiraceae bacterium
AGCAGGGTCCGCGCTTTAGTAGCTTCATAAATCCCGCCCGGCTCAAAGCTTTGCCGGGTTGGTTCCCCGCATTAATGACGCCCGTATCCGGTGCCGCGGGAAGCCCCGGGCGGACGCGCTGCTAGTTAAGCAGCGATAGCAAGTTCGTTATTGCCAGTTAATTATCATTTTTCCCGATTTTAGCGAAGCTCGGGGCTTCGGCTCGCTTATCCGGTCTCCACGATCCCCGTCGAAACCATGTACGCGCCCAATAAGGTTTTGCTTGCTATCTATTTTTATTATAGCATATGCGCAGGATAAAATCATGGCACAAATGCAAATTAATACCGGTCAATTGTTATAGTCCTTAAAGCGGCGCTCGATATCGCGTTTGGCGTCGCGCTCGGCGATATCGTGCCGCTTATCATACAGCTTCTTTCCTTTGGCAATAGCCAGCTCCAGCTTAACGCGGCCGTCCTTAAGGTACAGGCTAAGCGGGATAAGGCTGTAGCCGTCCACCTGCTGGGCGGCCTGCAGCTTGCGTATCTCGTATTTATGCAGAAGCAGCTTGCGGTTCCGGAAAGGGTCACGGTTGAAGGTGTTGCCCTGTTCATAAGGGCTAATATGCATACCAATAACGAACACCTCGCCATTTTTTACCTGAGCATAGCAGTCCTTCAAATTTACGCGGCCACCGCGTATGCTCTTTACCTCGGTGCCTACGAGCGCTATACCGCACTCAAAGGTATCCTCGATAAAATACTCATGCCGTGCCTTTCGGTTCTGCGCTATGGGCTTTACGCCCTTTTTTACCGGCATTGGCTGTTACCCCCTGTTTTGCATCATTTTGATTATAGCCCTGTTCGGCGCGCTTTTCAACGTGCTTGCCGGGCTTTGTGCCGCCGTTTTTGCCGGAGGCCTTATTTGATCTGGGCTGCTTCTTGCACTCCGTGCGCTTCGACGCGTCGGGTTCGCCCTTTGAACGGTACAGTTCAAAATCTATGTTGGCGTTTTCCATATCCACGCCCACAACCTTTATGCGTACTTCGTCGCCGAGCCTGAACACCCGACCCGTCGCCTTCCCCACAAAGCGAAAGCCCTTCTCGTCGCAGGTATAGAAGTCGTCGTTAACGGAGGATATACGCACCAGACCCTCCACTGTGTTGCTCAGCTGTACGAAAAAACCGTAAGGTATCACCCCCGAGATCAAACCGGTCTCCACACTGCCTATGCGGGAGTGCATATATTCGCACTTTTTCATATCATCCACCGCCCGTTCGGCCTCAGTAGCCACCTGCTCGCGCTCGGAGCAATGGCGCGCAAGCTCCGCGAGCTTTGCATTCCAGTCCTCCTTGCACGCTGCGATAAGCTCGCCGTGCAGCATCTGCTTGAGCAGCCTGTGCACTATCAAATCCGGATAACGCCGTATCGGCGACGTAAAGTGGCAGTAATGCTCCGCCGCAAGCCCGAAGTGGCCCAGTCCCTGCTCGCAGTAGCGCGCGCGTTTGAGTGAGCGCAGCGTCACCCGGCTTATCACGTTTTCCTCCTTTGCGCCCTTGCAGGCAATAAGCACCTTCTGCAATGCGGCGGGCTTGATGTTGTTTATGTTTTTTATGCCATAGCCTACCGTCGCAAGGAACGTGTTCAGTTCCATTAGCTTATCCTTGGACGGGCTCTCGTGCACACGGTACAAAAACGGCAGCTCCATATCCTGCGCATGTTTGGCAACGGTCTCGTTGGCGATGAGCATAAACTCCTCTATCATACGATTAGCCGCGCCGCGCTCATATACCGAAACACTTATGGGCTTGCCGGTCTCATCCACCTCTATCCGCGCCTCGTCAAGGTCAAAGTCGATACTGCCGCGCTTTACCCTTGCTGCGTTGAGCCGTTCCGCAAGCGCGCGCATATCTCCCAGCATATCCGTTATGTCCGCATATTTTGCCGAAAGCGCTTCGTCGCCCGCAAAAATGGCATTCACGTCATCGTAGGTCATGCGGTGGGCTGTGCGTATCGCACTTTCAACTATGCGGTGGCGTATCACGCGTCCTGCCGCATCCAGCTCCATCATACAGGATAGCGTCAGCTTGTCCTCGCCCGCGTTAAGCGAGCATACACCGTTGCTTATATCCGGCGGCAGCATGGGCAGCACCCTGTCCGGAAAGTATACGCTGGTACCGCGCAGGTACGCTTCGCGATCCAGCGCACTGTCCGGCGCCACGTATTCGCTTACGTCCGCGATATGTACGCCCAGCAGACAGTTTCCGTTTTTGAGCTTGATGCAGGATACCGCGTCGTCAAGATCCTTCGCGTCCGCACCGTCTATGGTTATTGCCGTTATACCCCGCATGTCCTCGCGCAGTGCTATCGCGTCCGCGTCAACGGGCTTATTAAGCGTATGCGCAAGCTTCAGCGCAGGCTTGGTAAACGTATCCGGCAGTTCCAGCCGGCGTATTACAGAGAGTATGTCGCAGCCCGCGTCCTGCGCGCTGCCCAGCACCTCCACCACGCGGCCGGTAAGCGGCCTGCGCCCGTCCGGATAGTCCAGTATTTTGGTCACTACCTTGTCGCCGGTCTTGGCAGCGGCGGCGTCCTCGCGGCGTACCAGCACATCCATGTATTGCTTTGGATCGTCCGGCACCACATAGCCGCCTGCGCCGTTGCCCTCAAACACACCCACGATCTTATTCTGTGCGCGCAGAGCAATAAGCGTGACCTCCGCTTCGGCGTTTCCGCCCCGGCTCACCTTATCCGTTTCCCGCACCCACACCATATCGCCGTGCATTGCTCCGTGCATTGCGTCCGCGGGTATAAACAGATCGTTTCCGCCCTGCTCGGGCAGGAAAAAAGCAAAGCCGCGCGGGTTGCCCTGGATGCGTCCGTATGTAAGCCCGGTTTGCTCCGGCAGCGCCAGCTTGCGCTTGCGCGTAAGCAGCAGTCTTCCATCCGCCAGCATGCGTGCTATCGCGTCCGCAGCGGCGTCGCGCTGATCCCCGTCGAATATGCTTATGAGCGTGTCCGGCTCAAGGGGCTTACCCTCGCGCCTAAGCGCCTCTATAAGTTTGGTTTCCATAAAATCTCCTCTTTTCACATCCTTTATATGCAATCATTTTTTAATACAAAAACGGTGCGCCGCAGCAGTTGCAGCGCACCGTAAACCAGCTTTTCCGTCAGACGATAATCATCATCACTATGGCGATCACCGCCATCACCACCGCGGTAGCGATGGTTATTCTCTGGAGCTTGGCTTCCTTGCTCGCGGCCTTGCCGCGAGTGGTAAAGGACTGGGTATCGCCGCCAAAAGCGCCGCCGAGGCCGGAGCTCTTGGTCTGCTGCATCAAAACCACCACGATAAGTATCACGGCGCTTATCAGCATTATTACAGTAAGGATTATTTTCAAAACATCCATCGTGTATTCAACCTCCTGAATGACTGCAAGCGGTATTATATCATGCCAATTCCCAAAGCGCAAGGAAAATATAAGCATATTGCGTCATGTGTAAGCTTTGTGCTAAAGCGATAATCTCCCTTTTGCCGCTCTATATCAACAGCCTGATAAGATATGCCGCGCCTATACCAAGATAGTTTCCCACCGCGTAGCCGAGTATGCCGCATATAAGTCCTGGCAGCACCACCTGCCGATTCTTCATGGCGTTGGCCGCGGGCACTATAAATGCCGGGCCGTAAATGCCTGCCGTGGAGGTGATCAGCACAGTGTCGCCATCCAGCCGGCACAGCTTGCCCAGCAGAATATGCAGTATTATCGTGCCGAACTGCACGGTAGCAAACAGCGCAAGGAACATGAGCGAGCCGCTGTTAATAGCATCGAAGTCGAAGGAAAGCCCTATGCCCACGCTGAACATCAGTATTATGTACTGCCCCGCCGCAAACGAGCCCGGCGCCTCCCGCACCTTTTTTACAAAGGACAATCCCACGCCGCAGGATGTAACCGCAAGCATTATCACCACCACATTGAGCGTGCCGGTGATAAGCAGCGCAAGTCCAGCCGCCACCGCAAGCGACGCCACGCCCAACAATACTATCGGAACGCGGCGCAGTATGCTTTTGAAGGAGAACGGTTCCTTTTCCGGCACAAAGCTCTCCTCCATATTATCGGCGAGCGCGGCATCCGCACTGTTGCCGCCCAGCTTGAAATCCCCCAAAAAGCGCCTGCACAGCCGCGGCATAAAGGATATCAGCAGCAGAAAGTATATTCCGCCCACCACCACATCCGCGGTGTTTGCAAGCACTATCTGGGTATCCGGCACCGACAGCGCCACGCCTATCGCCATAAGGTTGGGCGTGCCGCCGGTGTATAAGCCTATCATCATGCCGCTGTACTTGTACACGTCCGCTATCGTCGTGTTAAATACCAGCGCTGCGATTACCGCCATAGCGCATACCGCCGCCATCATCAGCAGGAAGGAAATAAGCATAGGCTTTGCCAGCCGCTTAACGCTCTTGAGGTCGACTGAAAACAGTATAAGCGGTATAGCAACGGGTACAAGTATCTCGGCTATGGACATCGCAAGCGACGTATCAGTAAGCACAAGGCTAAGTATAAATCCCAGCGCATAGCACAAAAACACCGGCCCTAAGTAACCCAGCACCTTTACGCGGCTGCTTAAAAGCACCATCAGGCGCGGCCCCAGCACTATTGCCAATACTATTACAACACCGTTTACGATTTGCATATGCTCCTCCGAATGTGGTTATAGAATATATACCGCGTTTATTCGCAGCCCACGATGTGCTTTATAGCCTCCGACGCAAGCAGCAGTCCCGCAGCCGGCGGCACAAAGGACACGCTGCCCGGCGTACGCCGTCCCCGCGTCGCGTCAGCATTGCCAAATACCGGCGTAAGCGGAGGCTCGTCCGACCACACCACGCGCAGCGCGTCTATCCCCCGCTTTTTAAGCTCCAGGCGCATTACCCGCGCAAGCGGGCAAACCGAGGTCTGATATATATCCGATACCCGCAGTCGCGTCGCATCCAGCTTGTTTCCGGTTCCCATGCAGGATATCACCGGCACGCCGGCAGCCTTTGCACGCTCTATCAGCAGTAGCTTGGAGCTTACGGTGTCTATTGCGTCTATTATATAGTCGCAGCCGTCCAACATTATCTGCTCCGCCGTATCGGCGCAATAAAACAAAGGATACGCCACTAAGCGCGCATCCGGGTTTATATCCAGCACGCGTCGTATCATCGCCTCCGTTTTCAGCTGTCCCACGGTGGAGTTTAGGGCAATTATCTGCCTGTTTATGTTGGTAAGGCTCACGGTATCGTTATCCACGAGTATCAGCTTGCCCACACCCGCGCGGGCAAGCGCCTCCACGGCATAGCCGCCCACTCCTCCCATGCCAAATACGGCTACGGTCGCGCGGTTAAGCCTGTCCACTCCGCTGCCAAGCAGCATTTTTGTGCGTTCCTGCCAATCCATAATATTATTTTATACCAACGCAAAGCGTTTGCCAAGTCAATCGCCCTTGTATTTTCTGTGCGTTGCCATACCTCCGCGAATATGCCGTTCCTCCTTGTTTTTTTGCAGTACCTTGCGGACCGTTTTTGCTCGCTGCGGGTCGATATAGATCAACCGCTCCGTCATGTCCTTGTGTACGGTAGACTTGCTTATGCCGAACTGTGCCGCCGCCGCGCGCACGGTGGCCTCGTGCTCCATTATGTACTGCGCAACGTCGCGCACCCGCTGCTCGATATATAAATACATCCCCATACCCCCGTACAAGCTTTGGTTATGCTTATGTTAGGGAAGCATGAGTTATGCGCCTGTATGTATTTTATCAATCCACGCAAGCGGCCGCGGCGTATACCGCACCAGCGCCCGCGTCTATAAGCGTGCGCGCACACTCGGCCAGCGTACTGCCCGTTGTGCATACATCGTCAATAAGCAGTATTCGTCTGCCCGCGCACCCGCCGGAAGCGACAAACGCACCCTTTACGTTTTCCGTGCGCTGCGCCGCGCTCAGCATCGTTTGTGAAACCGTATCGTTTTTTCGATTAAGCAGCTCCGTCTCCACGGAAGCCCCCGTTGTTTCGGACAGCCGCACAGCTATCAACCCGCTTTGATTGTAGCCCCGCCGCTTTTGCCGCCCGCTGTACAGCGGCACCGGAACGATTACTTCAAAAGTCCAATCCTCCGGTATGCTTATCCCGTCCGCGAAAAACCGCGCAAGATACCTTCCGTTTTCGTATTTTAACCGATATACCGCCTTAACTATCGCGCCTTCATAGGCATAGCCCGCGCAAAATCCCAGCGCCGGCTCCAAAAGCGTAGTCTCCTGATACGGCGCAAGCAGTCCGGCACACTCGCCGCACACATACTCCTGCCCGCACAGCAGCTCGCGCCCGCACAGCACGCACTTAATGCCGCACGGGTACAGCGCATCTAAAACCGTCTCCGTAACGCGTCTCATGCGTAAGGCTCCGCCAGCTGCATAAGCATATGCTTAAGCGCGCTGTAACGCAGCCGCGTGAGGTTGTTTTGCACCATTCCCTGCACCGTGCCTGCGCTGCCAAGTATATATACCTGCGAGCGCGCACGGGTAACGGCAGTATACAGCAGGTTGCGCGTCATAAGTATGCGCGGCCCTGCAAGCAGCGGCAACACCACTCGTTTAAACTCACTGCCCTGACTTTTATGGATGCTTATGCAGTATGCAAGCTCCAGTTCCTCCAGCATGGACGGATCGTACGCCGCACAGCGTTCATCGTCAAACAGCACGGTGACGGTCTGTTCCACCGCGTCTATCCTGAGCACCGTGCCCATGTCGCCGTTGAATACGCCACGGCCGTTCTCCACGCCACCTCCGCCGATATGCGTGCGCGACCACTCGGTGCGGTAGTTGTTTTTTATCTGCATCACCTTGTCGCCCTCGCGGAATACGGTATCGCCGTACTTGCGCTCGCGTCTGCCGCCACCCGGCGGATTGAGCGCCTGCTGAAGCCGCGCATTTAGCGCATATACGCCCAGCGCGCCCTTTTTCATCGGTACCAGTACCTGCACGTCCGCAAACGCGCCGGAAGCGCCGGCCGTGCGCCCGGCTTCGCAGAGGGCTATCACCCGCTGCACCACCGTCTCCGCCTCCGGTATGGATTCAAACATAAAGTCATCGCTGCTATTATCCAGCACGGGAGCGCCGCCGTCGTTTATACGGTGGGCGTTGTACACTATCATGCTGCGCCCGGTCTGGCGGTATATCTCGCTTAAGCAAATAACCGGCAGCTCACCGCTTTCGATTATGTCCTTCAATATGTTGCCCGGGCCCACTGGGGGAAGCTGATCCGCGTCGCCCACCATTATAAGCCGTGTGCCCGCGCCTATCGCTTTAAGCAGCGCCTGCATGAGCAGGGCGTCCACCATGCTCATCTCGTCCACTATAACGATATCCGCAGTGATAGGATCCTCTTCGTTTTTAGCGAAGCTGTCGCCCGCAAAGCCATACTCCAGCAGGCGGTGTATTGTGCGCGCATCGTAGCCCGTGGCCTCGCTCATGCGCTTTGCCGCCCTGCCCGTGGGCGCGCACAGCTCAAAGTCCAGCCCAAGCTCCTCAACTATGCGTATTATGAATTGCAGTATGGTGGTTTTGCCCGTGCCGGGGCCGCCGGTTATCACCATCGCGCCGCTTTTGAGCGCGGTGACCACCGCCCTGCGCTGCTCGCTCGCAAGCTCCACATGAAGCTCCCGCTCCAGCCTCGATATGCGCGTTTCAACGTCGTAAAACGGGGCCTCGTTGGGCGGCTTGGCAAGCTCTGTCAGTCTGTGCGCGCAATAGCCCTCCACATAGAACATATACGGCAGAAACACGCCGTCCGTGCTGCCCACCAGCTTATACAGCAGCTCCCCGCCCACTATAAGCTCGTCAAGCTCGCGCTCTACTGGCCCCACCTCCGCGCCCAGCTCCGCAGCGGCAACCTCAATAAGCTTTTCCCGCGGCAAAAACGTGTGTCCGTCCCGCACGGCGCGCTGCATCGTGTATTTAATGCCCGCCTTGAGCCTAAACGGCGAGTCCTCCTCTATGCCTGCGCTGCGGGCGATTTTATCCGCGGTTTTAAAGCCTATCGTATCCACATCCTCGATAAGCCGGTACGGGTTCTCCTGTATGCGGTTAAGACAGAGCGGCCCGTATATGTTATACAGCTTCATCGCCTGACCTATGGTTATGTCGTAGCTTTGCAGGGCAAGCATTATATCACGCATGTCGCGCTGCTGCGTATAGGATTCCGCTATCATGGCGGCGCGCTTTTTGCCTATGCCCGGCACCTCCAGCAGCCGCTCCGGGCGCTCCTCCATTATCTCCAAAGCATCCATTCCGAACAGCGCGACTATCGCGCGGGCGGTGCTTTCTCCCACGCCGCGAATGAGCCCGCTGCCGAGATAGCTTATAAGCGCCCCCTGCGATGACGGGGCCAGCGTGCGGCATTCCTCCGCTCTGAACTGCCTGCCGTATGTCGGATGCTCCGTCCAATCCCCCGTAAGCTCTATACGTTCGCCTACCGACGCAATGGGCATACCTCCAACCGCGGTATGCTCCTCTCCCGCATCGTCCACGAAGGAAAGCACGGTATAGCCGTTTTGATCGTTGCGAAATATTATGCTTTTGACCTGTCCTTCAAGCTGCATATGCCGTTTCCTTTCATTGAGCGCCGACAATATTTTACCATATGCCATCGCCGTTGCAAAGTGCGGCCTAAGCTCGCATATACATCTGTATGAAGATATGGAGGTATGTCACTGTGAGGATAATGATAGTTACCAAACGCACTCTTATAATAGTCATAGCGGTGTTGGCGGCGCTAGGCTTGCTGACGGCTGCACTGCTCGCATTTACGGATGGCAGCGCGTCCGCGCCCACCTCGGTAGCTCCCGCGGAAAGCTATGAGCTTGCCGTGCTCGCCGGAAAACGCCGTGAGCTGCCGGTGTACAGCGTGCTGCGCACGGACAAACGCATCGCCCTTACCATAGACGCAGCGTGGGAGGACGATAAAACGCCTTTTATTCTCGAAACGCTCGCAAAGTACGACATTAAGGCCACCTTCTTCCTGTGCGGCTTTTGGGTGGAGGACTATCCCAACGAGGTAAAACAGATATTCGAAGCCGGTCATCAGATAGGCAACCATACCTCTACCCATCCGCACATGAACTCGCTGAGCGCCGCGCAGATAAAGGAGGAGCTTGCCGCCTTTGATGAGCTTGTAATGGAGATTACGGGCGTTGCACCCACGGTGTTCCGCGCGCCGTACGGCGAATACAACGACCTGGTCATCACCACCTCACGCGAGCTGGGCTACGAGCCGGTGCAATGGGATATCGACACCCAGGATTGGCGCGAGGGCCGCACCACGCAGACAATACTGGACTCAGTTGTGCCCGCGCTGCATCCCGGCTGCATAATACTGTGCCACAACAACGGCTTCACAATAAAGGAGTATCTGCCCGTGCTTATTGAGACCGCGCTGGCGGAGGGCTACGAGTTTGTTACCGTGGAAGAGCTGCTGCTGGACGGGGCCGCAATAATTGACGTAAACGGCGTACAAAAACCCGCATCATAATATGCGCCGCCCGCCGCACCGGGGCTTGACAACGCGTGCCGTTGCGGTTATCATAGGCGTAATACTTGATGGAAGGTCATTCGGAATGAACGCTTTGTGTGTTATGCAGATGCTGATGTGCGACATGTCTATGGGCATGCCGTGCTCTGCCTGCAAGCGTTTCGTCCGGGGCGTCTGATGCGCCAATAATCGAATCGTAGCTTTGCCGGCAGTTATTCCAAACGGATGGACTGCCGGTTGTTTTTATTTTCAGCATAATTTTAGGAGGTATCACACAGATGAAGCAAGGCATAGGCACCCGCTGCGTGCAGGCGGGCTACACCCCGGAAAACGGCGAACCGCGACAGATCCCCATAATACAGAGCACCACCTTCAAGTACGACACCAGCGAGGAGATGGGCAAGCTGTTCGATCTGGAAAAGGCCGGTTATTTCTACACACGGCTGCAAAATCCCACCAACGATCACGTTGCCGCAAAGATAGCCGCTCTGGAGGGCGGCACTGCCGCAATGCTAACCTCCTCCGGGCAGGCCGCCACGTTTTACAGCATTTTCAACATCGCGTCCTGCGGCGATCATGTAATATCCTCATCCTGCATCTACGGCGGCACGTTCAATCTTTTCTCCGTCACCATGAAGCGCATGGGTATAGACTTTACCTTCGTCTCTTCCGACTGCACCGAGGCCGAGCTCAACGCCGCCTTCCGCGATAACACCAAGGCAGTGTTCGGCGAAACCATAGCAAATCCCGCGCTAACGGTGCTGGACATAGAAAAATTTGCCAACGCTGCGCACGCACACGGCGTGCCCTTCATAATCGACAACACCTTTGCAACCCCCGTAAACTGCCGCCCCATCGAATGGGGCGCAGATATAGTAATGCACTCCACTACCAAATACATGGACGGCCACGGCGCCGGCGTGGGCGGCTGCATAGTGGATTCCGGACGTTTTGACTGGACAAAATACCCAGAGCGTTTCCCCGGCCTCACCACGCCGGACGAAAGCTATCACGGCATAGTGTACACCGAGCGGTTCGGTTTGGGCGGGGCGTTCATCACCAAGGCCACGGCGCAGCTGATGCGCGACTTCGGCTCCATACAGTCCCCGCAAAACGCGTTTTTACTCAACCTTGGACTGGAAAGCCTGCATGTGCGCGTAAAGCGTCACTGCGAGACGGCGCAGGCCGTGGCGGAATTCCTGGCGTCCGACAGCCGTGTAGGCTGGGTGAATTTTTGCGGCCTAACCGGCGACAAATACCATGCGCTCGCCGAAAAATACCTGCCCGACGGCTCCTGCGGCGTCATCAGCTTCGGTGTGAAGGGCGGACGGCCGGCTGCCGAGGCGTTTATGAAGCGTCTTAATATAGCCGCCATAGAAACGCACGTTGCGGATGCGCGTACCTGCTGCCTGCATCCCGCCAACGCCACCCACCGTCAGATGAGCGATACGGAGCTGCGGGCGGCCGGCATATCACCCGACCTCATACGCTTCTCCTGCGGACTGGAGGATGCGGACGATCTCATCGCCGACATAGATCAGGCGCTGAATATTTAAGCGAACGGAGACAGCATAATGCCTATCAAAATACCCAACGACTTCCCCGCCACGCGGGTGCTGCAAAGCGAAAACATATTCGTCATGACCGAAAACCGCGCCGTCACCCAGGATATACGGCCGCTCAAAATAGCTTTGCTCAACCTCATGCCCACCAAGATAGTGACCGAAACGCAGTTTACCCGGCTGCTCGGCAACACGCCGCTTCAGGTGGAGCTTGAGCTGCTCCAAACCCGTACCCATAAGGCGAAGCATACGCCCAGCGACCATATGCTGGCGTTTTACAAGACCTTTGAGGATGTGGAGGATCAGCGCTTCGACGGCATGATAATCACCGGCGCGCCTGTGGAGCTGATGGACTTTGAGCAGGTAGAATACTGGGATGAGCTGTGCCAAATAATGGAATGGACCAAAACCCACGTTTACAGCACGCTTCACGTCTGCTGGGGCTCGCAGGCGGCGCTGTACTACCACTACGGCATACCCAAGCACACGATGGATAAAAAGCTTTTTGGCATATTCCAGCATCGGGTCGAGTATAAAAACCCCATACTGCTGCGCGGCTTTGACGATACTTTCTACGCACCGCACTCCCGGCACACCGCGGCACTGCGCGAGGATATAGAGAAGGTGCCTGAGCTCAGGATACTCGCCTCCAGCGAGGAGGCAGGCATATACGCCATGTTCACCAAGGGCGGCAGGCAGGTATTCATAAACGGCCACGGTGAATACGACGCCAACACGCTGAAGGAGGAATACCTGCGCGACATAAACGCAGGCCTGCCGATTGAGGTGCCCAAAAACTATTTCCCCGGCGATGATCCGTCAAGGGAGCCTGTTATGTCATGGCGGGCACACGCCAATCTGCTGTATTCCAACTGGCTGAACTACTTTGTGTACCAGGCCACACCGTACGACATATCCTCCATATCGCACATACACGGCGAGGGTCGGGGTCACTAATCAACGCCAACGCTAAGCGGCGCAGTCTGTACAGGCTGTGCCGCTTTTTTTACATTGGTATTGCCGCTTATTCCTCCCCGCCGTCCCGGCTGAGCAGATACCCAAGCCCCTTCAGCCGCGGCGGGCGCATATTCTCCGGCGCACCCAGGCCGTCGCTTAGGCTGCGCATCGCCGGTACGGGCAGCTTTGTAACGCGCCGATCGTAGGTGACAAGCCCGTTAAGCTCATCCTCAACGTCGGAAAGCTGGGTGTATACGGCCGCCGCAAGCCCTTTTCGCTTGGCGTCGCGTATCTGAACGTCAAACAAATCAGAAAGTGCGCCAAACATATCCGCCTCACTTTTTATGCGCTTATAGCCGTAGTTCTTTTGGCTTTCACAATGCCCCTCTATGCGCCGCGCATAGCCGCCATATTCGCTGAGCACCACCGCGCGGGCGCGATCTCGCCGAAAATGATATGGGCGGAAATACACGTGCAGGCTTTTGATGTCGCCTATGTGCTGATCGTGCCAGCCGCTTGCGTGATCCACCGTGCGAGAGCCGTCCAGCGCCAACGTGCGATGCAGCGCCTCCGCCGCATCAAACTGCCCCCAGCCCTCGTTGAACAGCACCCACATGGCCACGCAGGGGCAGTTGTACAGCGTATTTATCAGCTCCTCAAGCTCCAAATAATACTGTGCCCTTCCGCACCCGTCCTCCCGGGCAAACCGGGCGTAATTATGGTCGTTAAAATGGACGCCAGTCACCAGCGGCGAGGTTATCACAAACGGCTTATACCGCCCTCCGCCGTTTATCATATCCTGCCAAACCAGCATACCCAGCCTGTCGCAATGGTAGTAATAGCGCAGCGGTTCAAGCTTTATATGCTTTCTAAGCATGTTGAAGCCCATGTCCTTCATAAGCTGTATGTCAAATATCAGCGCCTCATCGCTCGGCGCGGTATACAGCCCGTCCGGCCAATAGCCCTGATCCAGCACGCCGTTGTGAAAGTAGGGTTTCCCGTTGAGCAGCAGCCGAAGGCGGCCTTTTTTATCCTTCCCTACGCCGAAGCTGCGCATGGCGAAATAGCTTTGGACCGTATCCTCTCCCATCGTCACGGAAAAGTCGTACAGGCGAGGCGTTTCCGGCGTCCAGGGCTGTGCGTCGGGCGCCGGGATGCGCGTTGGCGTATTGGTATTAAACGCAAAAGCGGTATCACCCATATTGAAGGTGCAGGGCATGTTGCTTTCTGACAGTACCGTAAGCTCCAGTTCGGAGGAATCGAATAGCGGGGTTATTCTTAGCCCGGAAATATATTCTGCCGGCACACACTCCGCCCACACGGTCTGCCATATGCCGGATTGCGGAGTGTACCATATATTGCCGCGGTCTGTCTTCTGCTTGCCGCGCGAATGGTACGAGGTATCCGTATAATCGCGCACACGCACGGTAAGCTCATCGCATCCGGTAAGCAGCCCGGTTATATCCACCCAAAACGGCGTATAGCCGCCGGTATGCTCGCACGCCAATACTCCGTTTATGTATACGCCTGCCGTCTGATCCACCGCGCCAAAGTGCAGTAACACACGCCCTGCCGCTTCAAATGCAGGCAGGGAGCGCCGGTACCACAGCGTTTGATGCGGCAGCAGCATACGCTTTACGCCGGACAACTCACACTCCGGCGAGAACGGCACGGTTATTATCCCGTCGTATGTTTCCGGCGGCGCATCGCCCTCAGTTATGGCATAGTCCCAACAGCCGTTGAGATTATGCCAGCTATTGCGCACAAGCTGCGGCCGCGGGTATTCGTTGAGCGGCAGCGCCGCATCCAGCTTTTCTCCCCATTCGGTAAGCAAACGAGCACCTCCGTTATTCCGTTGGGATCATCAGTTGCTTTCATAGATATCCGCCATAGTTTTGCGGTGCGTACGGCACACCGTACCGTACCCGCGGCGTTTTATCCATTTTACACCTGAATATGCCGTTTTGCCACCCCCCACCTATACAGCGGGCTTCACATCACGCGCTGCATATCAAGTTAAGCACGCTTTCATCCGCCGGAGGCTCCTCGGCCGCCGGTATATCAAACGCAAGGCGTATCACCTCCACTATATCCCCCACAGGCACTACGCGGGCTGACAGCTCGCTGAAGCGATCCTCCCAGTTTGCTTCCGGTATCAGCACCAGCTCCGCGCCCGCGCTGCATGCAGCGGTGAGCTTCTCGCTTACGCCGCCCACCGGCTTCACCTCTCCCAAGGCGGATATCTCGCCCGTCATCGCAAGCATGGGTATCGTCGGCTTGCCGGTGTATGCACTCATAAGCGCCACAGCCAGCGCTATGCCCGCGCTGGGTCCGTCCATAGGCACGCCTCCCGGGATGTTATACCGCACGTTCAGCTTGGAAAAATCCACATTGAACCGCTGTGAAAATGTGCTCAGCACGTTTTCCGCACTGGTCTGCGCGGTGCTCTTGCGGCGGATGCGCTTTTGCCGCATCTCCAGCTCCTCCACGGCCGCTGCGCCACCAATATCCAGCCCGCCGCCGGTATGCGATGCGCTTACCACGCATTCGATCTCCATCACCAGCCCGCGCCCTCCTCCCGTTACCGCAAGACCGTTTACCATGCCGGCATACGGCTGCTCGCGCAGACGGCGCTCTTCGCGCTTTACGCAGTGGCTTACGCCCGCCACCCATGCTATATCCTTGCACTCTATCTCCGCGCGCTGCTCACCGTACGCCACGCCGCAGGCGAGCTGCACTAGATTTACCGCATCGCGGCCGGAATCGCAGAACGCCGCGCACAGCTTCGACGCGGCATTCGGCATATCATAGCCTAGCCGTATTGCCGCATCCGACGCTATACGCGCAAGATCCTGCTGGGACAAAGGATCAAAAAACAGCTCCACACACCGGGAGCGCAGTGCGGGCGGCAGCTCCTCCGGCAGGCGCGTAGTGGCGCCTATAAGCCTGAAATCCGCAGGCAGACCGTTTTGGAATATATCGTGTATATAGGGAGGTATGGCGGTGTTCTCCTTTGAATAGTAAGCACTTTCAAAGCTGACCTTGCGATCCTCCAGCACCTTCAGCAGCTTGTTCATCTGCACCGGATGCAGCTCGCCTATCTCGTCCAAAAACAGCACGCCGCAATGCGCCCGGCTGACCGCGCCCGGCTTGGGCTGCGGTACGCCCTGCGCGCCCAGCGCGCCCGCACCCTGGTATATCGGGTCGTGTACGGAACCCATCAGCGGGTCGGCTATGGCGCGCTCGTCAAAGCGCACGCAGGTGGCGTCCACCTCCACAAAAGCGCTCATCGCGTCAAACGGTGAATCCGGCTTCTGCTTTGCCTCCTCCAGCACCAGCCGCGCAGCGCAGGTCTTTCCAACGCCCGGCGGACCGTATATAAGCACATGCTGGGGATTAGGGCCGCACATGGCCGCCCTAAGCGCCTTTATACCCTCCGCCTGCCCGAGTATATCCTCCATTCGCGCAGGCCTCGCCTTCTCGCTGAGCGGCACGTTCAACGAGCGGGCGCGCAGCTGCTTGAGCTCGCGCAGCTCCTTTGCATCCCCCTTGACCGCCGCCCGGCGCGGCTGAGTCTCCACCGCCGCCCGCCTGCGCTTGACAAACCACAGCATCGCAAACACCAATGCTATTTGTATCAGTATCCATCCAACTATCTGCATAATGCTCCTCCACGTTCAAAGGGTAGTATGGTATTCAGCGCGCCGAAAAAAACAGCCAAGTGTTGCTAAACAAAAAATGCCGTAGAGGTGTTTTCTCACTTATCCCATATCGCCCGTCGTGTTTTTATGGTGACAAATCAGTGCGCATGAGGTAGAATATTTGTATAATTTTTATTTGGGGAGGCGTCACATGGGGCTGCTGGACTCTGCTATCCGAAAAAAAGTCAATCAGGTCATAAACAAGACCGTTGGCACCAACGTAACCGGTGCAATCGGCAACGCGATAAACAACGCGCTTAACATTCCCGGGCAAAGTCAATCCGGCGTTCAAAACAGCAACGCCAGTTACGGCACGCCCGCCTACGGCACGCCCGTATATCAGGCGCCAGTGCAGCAGGCGGTGAATAACGATATACGCGCCATGATGCCAGATATACTCCAAAGTGAGTTTTCGGGCTATGCGGTACAAAGCGGCGTGGCAGCATCCATGCTGGGGTGGGGAACGTCGGTCGCAAAGCCGTACGACTATGTGCTGTACCGAAATGGCGCGCCCGTTGCGGCAATAATGCTTACAGACCACAACCGCGACCGCAACGCCCCATTCATCAACGCGAAGGCGTTCTGCGCACAGGCGGGAGCCGCATTCATCAACTTCTATACCCACCGCCCCAATCGGCGGGACTATGTGGTAAACCGCATAAAGGGCTTTCTCAACTGAATACCGTTAAAAAAGAAAGGGAAACACAGGGAGACCTGTACCTGCGTCAGGACGAAGCGCGCGCCTTTATATACGGCCTTGCAGGTGGCCGGCGAGCGTTCAGCCCCGTGCCAGCAATGCTGACTTCAAAGCGTTTTCCCTTTCTTTTTTATATTCGCATATGAGCATAATAGACGAACTTAAAACCGGCGCCGTATGGCGTGATTTTTTGGATTACCGCGCCCGGTGCGGACGGCTGCCCGCACCTGAGGCGGAGCTTACCGCATTCATCGAAGGCGAAGGCTTTTTTGCACTTGCAAAAGGCGTGGCAGAAGGCGCGGCGCTTTCTCCGCCCGAAAAGAAGCTGGTAAACAAGCAAAGCACCGGCAGAAAGCGCGTAGTATACACCTTCCCTGCGGATGAAAGCCTGTACCTGAAATGTATGGCGTACCTGCTATACCGCTATGACGCGGCCGCGCCGGACGTATGCTGCTCCTTTCGCAGAAACTATTCGGCCAAACGCGCAATACGCCGCATGGTATCGCTCCCCAATGTGGACGATATGTTCTGCTACAAGGCGGACGTACATGACTATTTCAACAGCATAGACGTATCAAAGCTGCTGCCGATGCTCAAGGAGCTGTTCGTCGATGATTTGCCGCTGTACGCATTCTTCGAGCGGCTGCTTACAGCCGACGCCGCTATATACAACGGCGAACTGATATGCGAAAAGCGCGGCGCTATGGCCGGCTCCCCCATATCCCCCTTTCTAGCCAACGTATACCTGTACGGGCTGGACAGGCATTTAATGGCGCTGGGCGCGCCGTATGCGCGTTACAGCGACGATATGATAGTATTTGCCCACACCCGCGAGGAGCTGGATATATACATTGCGCTCATACGCGATACGCTGGCCGGGCTGGGGCTTGCGTTAAACCCGGATAAGCAGCGCATATATCTTCCCGGCGAGGCATGGGAGTTTCTGGGCATACAATACTACAAAGGCACTGTGGACATATCCCGCGCAAGCCGGGATAAGCTCATGGGCAAGCTGCGCCGCAAGTCCCGCGCACTGCTGCGCTGGAAGGATGCCAAGCAGGCGAATAACGAGCGCGCAATGGCCGCGTTCGCCCGCAGCGTCAACCGCAGGCTGTACGATAACCCCGTCGCAAGCGAGCTGACCTGGGCAAAGTGGTTTTTTCCGCTCATCACCACGGACGCTACGCTGAAGGAGCTGGACGCCTACATGCGGGAATGTATGCGCTACATCACCAGCGGACGGCATACCAAGGCCAACTACCGCATATCGCACGAGGCGCTGCGCGATTGCGGGCTTAAAAGCCTTGTAAACGAATACTATCGCTTCAAAAAGCAGGCACGGGCGCTGGAAGAAGCCACGGAGGGCACTACATGATCGAAATAGAATTGAAGGCACACATCAAGGACCGGCAGACGCTGCTGAACCGTGCCGCGGAGCTGGGCTATACGCCCGCGGCCGTACTCGACATGCGCGACGTATACTATAACGGCGACGCACGGGGTTTTCACGCCACAGACGAGGCGCTAAGGCTTCGCACCGTTATACAAAACGGCACAACGCGCTGCTTTATCACCTACAAGGGGCCAAAAAACGACCCCCGCACCTCCACCCGCACCGAGCATGAAACCGGCGTGGACGCACCGGAGGCGGCGCATGGTATATTGACGGCGCTGGGATTTTCCCCCGCGTTTACGGTAAAAAAGCGGCGGCAGGAGCTTACGGGCTTTGGGCTTACCCTGTGTGTGGATGCGGTGGAGGGATTAGGTGACTATATTGAGCTTGAGCGGGTGATAAGCGACCCGGCCGAGCGCGAAGCCGGCATAGCGGCGCTGTTTTGCGCACTGGACGCTTTAGGCATACCCGAAAGCGCCGTTACGCGGCGCTCCTATTTGGAGCTGCTGTATTTTCCTGATAATATAGGAGGCACGGTATGATACGCATAGATCACGCAAAATGTACGGGGTGCGGCGAATGCGCCAAGGACTGCGACGGTACGCTGCTCGTTTTTGAAAACGGTGCGCCGGCGTTTGCGCAAGACGGACGCTGCTACGAATGCGGCCATTGCATAGCCGTATGCCCTGCGGGCGCTGTCAGCGACGTTGACGCGGGCGCAATGCGTGAGGTGGCGGAGCTTTCCTCCCTGCCGCATATGTTAGATGCCGATACTCTGCTGGGCGCGATCAAGGCGCGGCGCTCCATACGCCGCTTCAAGCAGCAGCCGGTTGAGTTGGAAAAGCTTAACGCCATAATAGAGGCCGGCCGCTATACCCCCACCGCCTCCAACCGTCAGGGCAACTCGTACGTTGTGGTGACCCGGCGTGTAGAGGAGCTGCGGCGTCTGATAGTGGACTCGCTTGCCGCACTCGCGTACGACATTCCCGAAAACGCCACCGATACCCAGCGCCGCTATGCGGAGTATTATTTGTATATGCACGATAATTTCGAGCAGGACATGCTGTTTTTCAATGCTCCGGCCGTCATATTCCTGCTCAGCGACGACGTCTGCGACGGCGCGCTCGCCGCATCCAATATGGAGCTTATGGCGTATGCACAGGGGCTTGGCATGGTATATTGCGGCTTTGCCACACGCGGCGTAAATGCAAGCGAACCTGCGCGCGCGTTTCTCAACATTCCAGAGGACAAGCTCGCGTCGGTCTGCCTTGTGACCGGCTACCCTGATGTAACGTATTTCCGTACCGTACCGCGCAGGCCCGCGCAAATAACCGAACTGTAAGGCGGTGCTTTCATGCTAACGTTTTTCCCCTATCTTTGGCCGTACTATCTGCTTATGGCGCTGTTCGGACTGGTTCTGGGCAGCTTTGCAAACGTAGTGATATGCCGGGTGCCTGAGGGCGGCTGGAAAAGCGTGGCCTCCGGCCGCAGCAGGTGTCCCTCCTGCAACACCCAGCTCAAGGCGTTCGAGCTGGTGCCGGTGATCAGCTTTGTATTTTTGCGCGGCAGGTGCCGTACCTGCGGCAAACGCATAGCCTTCCGCTATCCGTTGGTCGAGCTGCTGGGAGGGCTGGGCTTCTTCATGGCGGCGCTGCGCTACGGCTTCAGCGTTACCGCCCCGCTTATCGGCCTGTTCTTTTGCATACTGCTCTGCGTGGCCTTCATAGATGCGGATACCCAATACATACCCGACGCGCTGTGCGTCGCAATTGCCGTGCTGGCTGTGGCAAGCTTTATCATTGCGCCCTCCGCGGCGGCGCTTAAGAGCCGGCTCATCGGCGCGGTATGCGTAAGCGTGCCGGTGTATCTGCTTGCAAAGCTCACGGGCGGCTTCGGCATGGGCGACGCAAAGCTGATGGCCGCGTCCGGGCTGCTGCTGGGCTGGCAGATCACGCTTGCAGGCTTCCTCATAGCGGTGCTCGCAGGCGGAATAGCCGGCGCCGTATTGCTGGCAACAAAAAAAGCGGGGCGAAAGACCGCCATCGCTTTTGGGCCGTACCTCTGTGCGGGACTCTTTATTGCGGTATGCTTTTTACAATACATACTGTTGTGGTATGCCTCGCTACTCGTCTGATATATTCAACAGCTGCACATTACGCTCCATAAAGTAGGCGTTGTTGCCCCAATCGTCCTTCATATATAGGCTTATCCGTACTACGGAGCCCGAAAGCTCAAAGGCTATCTCGGCCTTGCAGCCGGCATACGCCCCCTCCTCCAGCCCTATCTCGTTGCCCGTTCCGTCTGAAAGCTGCTGCACCACATGCACGCGGCCGTCGTCCGTGCCGTTGTATACCGATACTTCACCGTACTGGCTGCTGGAAAAGCTCAGCCCGCCGCCTCCGTCAGTGACCTCAACGCTGTCCGCAACAGCGCAGCTAAGCTCGCTTACCAGCTGCTCCACTATTGCTGTAGCCACCATGCGGTCGTCTGACAGGCCAATGGTCACGCGCGCGGTATCCAGCGCGGGCTTGGAAAGCGCAGCAAGTCCCGTTGTGAGTATCATGAGCATGGCCATCACTACCACCAGCTCCACCAATGTAAAGCCCGCGGCCGCGCATGGTTTAATTTTTTTATGCTGTGCGCGCATCAATCAAACCTCACAAGCAGCTGGTTATAGTCCTCATCCGTGCCTATATACACCTTCACCGCCACATCGCTGTACACCGTGCCGTCTATGGTAAACTGCACGGTTGCGTTGCTCTGCGAGCCCACAATTATATCCTCATCGGCATAGGCAAGCCTTTCATCCAGCTCTATGGTACGGCGGTTGAGCGCGCTTGCGCCCTGCATACATACCGCAAACGCCGCAAACAGCAGCACCATCATGGCGAGGGATATCACCACCTCCACCAATGTCATGCCGCGTTTGGACTGTTTTTTGAGCCTGCTCATATACGTCACTCCCCCGTTCCCTGCTGCACCGGCAAAAACGTATCGAACGCCCATGCGCCGTTAAGCAGGGTATAGCGCGCGGATATGGTGTATTCAACGTCCTGATATGCGCCCGTCACGGTAGCCGTCAGCGTACTGCCGTTTCTTATAAGCGAA
>CAZXRQ010000035.1:0-20228 GCA_964642795.1 uncultured Oscillospiraceae bacterium
AGGGAACGGCCCCGCCGCCGCGGGGTAAAAAACAGTCCTGTGAACTGTTTTTTAGTTCCCCGGGCTGGCGGCGGCACTGCCCCAGTGCCGCCGGGCGAGCCCCTGACGGTGTACCAAAAGTAAAACAGTCCGCATCGTTGCGGGCTGTTTTGATTTTCTGCAAACGAGGGGCTCGAAGGGAACGGCCCCGCCGCCGCGGGGTAAAAAACAGTCCTGTGAACTGTTTTTTAGCTCCCCGGGCTGGCGGCGGCACCAATTACAAAAGCAGCCCTTTTGGAGCTGCTCATCACTGCACAAAAATATTTTGGCGAACCTATATCGCTATCCCCCGGGCTATAAGCGCGTCCAGCGCCCGCGCAGCGATCACATCGGGCTGCAAAAAGCCGCCCTCCTCCATGCAGGGTATCACGATAATATGGTCGTATCTTTTTGCACATTCGATGTACTTCTCCCGCGCGCGCCGCTGTATGCCGCCGGACGCCTCGTATACGTCCCGGCCCGTACCAACATAGCCGCGAAAGCCCTTCTTATCCACATTATGCTCCGCCTGAGCCGGATCCACATCAAAAAACAGCACCGCATCCGGCCGTGGTAGGCCGAAATGCTCATGCTCCAGCTCGAACACCCACTCGACAATATCCGGCTTGCCCATGTCTATATCGCGTATGCTCTGGTACACGGCATTGGATAATACAAAACGGTTTATAAGCAGTACATCCGCTTCCCCGTCGCGGTAGGCGCGAAAATCCTCAAACCTGTCCAGCGCAAACCACAGCGCCATGGATTTGCCGTCCACATCGCCGGCGGATACGCCGTCTGCCCCGCTTAGCAATCTGCCAACCTGCGCTCCGAAAAAGCTGTCGTAGCGAGGATATTCGCGGGTATCCAGCGTAAGCCCGCGCGCAAGCAAAGCGTCCTTCAGCAGCGCAAACTGCACGCTTTTGCCGCTGCCGTCAATACCCTCTATCGCGATTACCTTAGTTCTGTTCATCGCCGTCCCCCAAAAGCTTTTTTAGCCGCATCAACGTCGCCTCGTCCAGCTGCGCCGTCACGCGGGTACCGTCCTCCTCATGCTGCTCGTTCAAAATCCGGCCGTCCCGCCTAAGCAGTGTCATGGCCTCGTAGCGCGCGTACGGCACGGTAAGCTCCACCACGGTGCGGGCGCTTCTAAGCTCCTTTTCCATGGCAATAAGCAACTCCGGCACCCCTTCGCCCGTCTTTGCGCTTATGCAGCAGCCGGCAGGCCGTTCGGTAAGTTTGTCGATCTTATTGTATACGTCTATGCGCGGGGTATCCACCGCACCCAGTGAGGCCAGCACATCCGCCACCACGGCCATCTGCTTATCGTAATACGGGCAGGCGGCGTCCACCACATGCAGTATAAGATCCGCCGCGGACACCTCCTCCAGCGTGGAACGGAAGGCATCCACGAGATCGTGCGGCAGCTTGTTGATGAAGCCCACGGTATCGCTTAACAGCGCTTCCATGCCCTCCGGCAGCTTGAGTCGGCGCACCACGGGATCCAGCGTGGCAAACAGCTTGTCCTCCGCCATTACGCCCGCGCCGGTAAGCGCATTGAGCAGCGTGGATTTGCCCGCGTTGGTATATCCCACCAGCGCAATCAGCGGCACAGCGTTTTTATCCCGCCTGTTTCTCCGCAGCCCGCGCTGTTTATCTATCTCTGCAAGCTCACCCTTGAGCTCCGTTATCCTGCTGCGTATCCTCCGGCGATCGATCTCAAGTTTTTTTTCGCCGGGGCCTCGGGTACCTATCCCGCCGCCCTGCCGGCTGAGCGCGTCGCCCTGCCCCAGCAGCCGCGGCAGCCGGTATTTCAGCTGTGCAAGCTCCACCTGCAATTTGCCCTCCCGCGAGCTTGCGCGGGAAGCGAATATATCCAGTATCAGCGCGGTGCGGTCTATCACCCGCGCGCCTATAAGCTGCTCCAGATTGCGTATCTGCACGGCGGTAAGCTCATCGTCAAACACGAACAGATCCGCCTCCAGCTCGCTTGCAAGCAGACCCAGCTCCTCCGCCTTTCCGCTGCCTATATAGGTTGCGTTGTCTATATCGCGCCGGCGCTGTACCACCCGTGCAACCACCGTCGCGCCCGCGGTATCTGCAAGCTCCGCAAGCTCCTCTATGGTATCGTAGCCCTCGTTGTTCTCCACGCCAACCAGCACCGCGCGCTCCGGCTGCGCCTCCGCAACGGCGGACGCAACGGTCTTCAGCCTGTCGTCCGCAAGGCGTATCTCCTCAAGCAGCCGATGCTGCGGCAGCCTGTATGCCCTTAGCGGCCCGAACACCAGCGCCTCCCGGCCGGACTCCGTCTGTTCGCCCAAAAACGCAGCATACAGCGCGCCCGCCGCACCGTCCTCGTGCACGCCCAGCGCCGCCATGCAGTCCAGCCGCATACTGCGAAGCGTGCCCAGATCCACGCCGGAGAGTCTTCCGTCCCCGTTGGGATGGGTATGTATGCAGCGCACGCCGCACAGCCTGTCCTGATTGCGGGTAAGCCGCATGTCCGGCATGTGTACCTTGCCGGAATCCCCTATGGAAACATCCACCACGCGCCCGTCGCGGGCGATATATACGGATATTTCCCGCTTCAGCCGGCCGGTGTACGCAGCCATCCGCTCCAACAGCGCAAAGGACAGGAATACCCCGCTTTCCAGCTTTATATCGTACAGTGTGGCAAGCTCCGCTAAAAGCGTATCGCGTATGCCGTCTATATTGCCGTTTATTTTGTTATCCGCCGCCATATTATCCTTTTCCGATTGTTTTTCTTGATTATACCACAACCCCGTCCTGCGCGCACAGCTTTTACCGCGCCCGGCGCAAGCACCGCCAGCATATACAGATTGGGCAGCGCCATAAGCATCGCCGCAAGCTCGCCTATGCGCCACGCGCTGCCCACGGCTATGGGCGCAAATAACGGAATAAGCGCCGCGAACACCGCCGTGAACGCCTTAGGACGGCGCTTGGGCAGCAAAAACTGCGCGCAGCGGCTCCCGTAAAACGACCAGCTCAGCATACTGGAAAACGCAAACAGCGTTACCGATACCGCGAGGAACGGTCCCGCCATGCCGCCCAGCGCCGTGCGCATAGCGTCCAGCACTATCGCCATACCGTCGGCCTCCGCATCACCCCAGGGCACGTCTGCGCCGCTTGTAAGCACCACAAGCGCCGTAAGCGTACACAAAAGCATAGTATCTATAAACACCTCTGTGACGCCCAGCATACCCTGCCGCCGCGCGCTGTTTTCCGCTGTCGAATGCGCCATGGGGCTTGACCCCATGCCCGCCTCATGCGTAAACACACCGCGCGCCACGCCGCAGCGCAGCGTCTGCATAAAGGTGAAGCCCAGCGCTCCGCCGCCCGCAGCCCTTATATTGAACGCGCCGTCGAATATCAAACAAAACGCCTGCGGCACATGCGAGATGTTCCTTAATATTACCGCAAGCGCAGCCAGCGTATACAATGCGCACATAAACGGCATAAGCAGCGATGCAGCGCGCGCTATACCGTTTAGCCCGCCCAGGCATATCGCCGCAACCGCCAGCGCAACGATTCCTCCCACAATAAGCGATAAGCCCGCTCCGCTCCTGCCCACAGCGCCGCCCACCGCGGCTGCTATGGTGTTTATCTGCACAAGGTTGCCCACACCCAGTGCTGCAAATATACCCAATATGCAAAACGCATACGCAAGCGGCATATACCTTTTGCCCATGCCAAGCCGTATGCACCACATGGCGCCCCCGGTCGGCTCGTTGTTTTGCGTGGTACGGTAGCGCAGTGCGGTGACCACCTCCGCATATTTGAGCGCCATACCCAAAAATGCGCTTACCCACATCCAGAATATCGCGCCGGGGCCGCCTATCGCCAGCGCGGACGCCACCCCCGCTATGTTGCCCGTCCCTACCGAGCCTGCCAGCGCAGTGGCCAGCGCCTCAAACGGGGACACGCCCTGTCCGTCGCCGCGGCCGAATACGGCTTTCAGCGTCTCCAGCGGATGCAAGACCTGCACGCCCCGCGTAACCAGCGTAAAATAGCACCCCGCGCCAAGCAGCAGCGCGGACAGCGCCAAAGTAACGGTCTCATATGCCTGCAACAAAAAACACCCCCGCAATGCTTATGCGGGGGTCGTATGATTTATTATAGCTTTACTGCTTTAGATCCGCATTTTCCTGCCTGTGCTTTTCGCGGCGGGCAGCCTTGCGGCGTTTGCGCTGTATTGCCGGTAGCATCAGCGCCACGGCCAATGCTATCACCAGCGCCAGTATGCCGCCCATCATTCCTATGTACAGCGGCTTTCCCACCGTTACCACGCTGGGGTCCGGCGTGGGCTCCGGCGTAGGCTCCGGCGTAGGGATCACCGGCGGCTCCATGTAGCGCTGTATCGAGCGATCCTCCAGATCGTACACATAAAAGCCCACCGCGCCGTCGCTCGCGCGGGCATATATAAGGTACACCGTGCCGTCGCCGCCCAGCGGCTGCCACACGTCTATGGATTTAACGTCGCTCACCGCAAGCGTGGTATGCTCGTACCCCTCGGGTGGGGTCACGCCGTCGGAGCGCATTATGGTGTATGTGGACAATACGGAATTGAGCGTGGTATACGGATACAGCACGTCGTTTTCCGCCTCATAGACATAATATGCGCCGTTTTCTCCCGCAGCATTGGAAAGATACAAAAGTATCGGGCTTTCGGTATCCGCTATGGCCGCGCCGCCTATGTATTCACCCGCATAGCTCACCTGCCTGTCGGCATAGCCGGAGGGCAGCGTAAGATCCGTAAGCGAGCGCCAGACATACATCTGCTCCGCAGCGCCTTCTACGTTGCTTGCGATTATGCCGGTAACGCTGATATCCACCGCCGCCGTGCCCGCAGCGCTCCCGTCGCCCGAAACCGTCACGCTGACTCCCGCCGCAGCCGTGCCCAGCGCCGAGCCGGAGTAGTCCAGCGCCGTATCCAATGTGAATTCCACAGCGGTCTCGCCCGTGCCGGTAGCGGTAAAGTGTATCACAGCGGTAAGCGAATCCGCCCCGCCCTCATGCAGCGAGGTCATATTGAACGTACCGTCCGCAGCGCCGCCGCCAGCGGAAACATATGTAAGCACGGCCGGGTCGTATACGTACGCGCCCGCCGCCGCTGCAAGGCTGTCGCCCCGCACCGTAAGCGTAACTGCAACATCCTCTCCCTGCTCCACCGCGATGCTATCTGCAACTACGGTAAGCTCAACGTTCTCCGCATTCGCCGTGACCGGAATAAGCAGCAATACGGCTGCGCACAGCGCGCATATGATATTTATACTTGGCTTCCTCATGCCCCTTCACCCCCTGCGTCGGTCTGTTGTATTTCTATGTCCCCGTTTATATGCCTTATCAGCTGCAATACGTCCGCTATGCTTACCGCCCCGCTGTGATCCGCGTCCGCCGCGATCAGCCGCGCACCGGAAAGGCTCTTTTCACCGTTAAGATGCTTTACCAGCGCCGTAACGTCCGCTTCGCTTATCTTGCCGTCGCCCGTAACGTCGCCGTAGATTATCACCGGCAGATCGAAGCAGCTCGCCGTGCCGTAGGATATGCGCACCACATCGCCGCTGCCCACGTTGCCGCTGTCTATCGGCGCGCCCGCGGAGGTAAGCAGCGCAAGCTCTCCCTCCTCACAATCCAGCCTGCGCAGCAGCTTTTCAGCCGAGCTGCCCGGCTGCACGCCGGATATCCCCTGCGCCGCCACGGTGTAATCCTCGCTGGTTATGGCCGGCGCGGTATCGAAATTTCCCACGGTGAACAGCAGCGTATTGGCATAGTAAAACGCCAGTATATCCGCGTACTCTATGCCCGCGGTAGCGCGCTGCTGCGCCCCGCGCTGGCTCAGACCAATGCCGTGGCCGTAGCGCCGGTTGGTCAAAAACCAGCCGGTATAGTCCGTGCCGTCCACGGTAAGCACTCCCGCCTCCGCGCCGCGCATACGCAGATTGTATGAGCCGGCGTTGAATATACCGTCCGCATCATCGTCGGAATGCACAAGGTCGCTTAACGAAAGCGTAACCGTGACCTGCCCGGTCTCGCCGGCCGCGTTCTGCACCATTAGCACCGCATCCGCCGCGGTATAGCAGCGGCTGGGCGGGTCGTAGCGCGCTTCCTTCGCCCTTACATACACCGTGGATATGAGCGTTACCGCCTCGCCCGCGGCCCCGTCCGCCGCCGCCTGAAGCCTTGTAAGCACTATTTCGTCCATCAGCACCACTGTCTCGGGCGTGAATTCCGCAGGTATGAAGGACTTCTCGACCAGGCTGGACGCATTGGCCAGATCGTACTCGTCGTCCTGCTGTATGTAGTAAGGCATGTTGCTCTGCCAAACATTGCCGGTAAGCTCTGTCTGGCCGCCGTTTGAGGCGGAGTAGTATGCCTTGATTATCTCGTCGTCATAGGTAAGCAGCTGCCCGGCCGTCTCGTCCACGGCGGCTATCGCGCGGGTATATCCGGGCGTATAGCCTTCATAGGTCTGATCCTGCGAGGTGTCGAGTATATCATATGAACGCGATGCGTTTTCCGAGCAGCAGGATACCGCATATCCCCGCGCACACACAGCCTGCGCCTTGAGCGCCTCCAAAGGGAAGGTGTTGCTCATCTCGTGCGCCACCACGCCGTATAGGTATTGCTCTATGGGCAGGGTATTTACCACGCGAAGCTCACCGCCGCTCGCCGTGAACGTGAGGTTGCCAAGGTATGCGCAGGCGCCGTGCCGGTAGTTGCGGAAGGATACCGTGGAGGACGTGCCGCCGTAATCCCGGCAGACCAGCGTTATAGAAGCGGCGGAAAAGGTCTCCTCGCCAATACGGATAAGCGGCCGGTTGCCCAGCACGGATATCTTTACCGTACCCTCCTCGATTATGAAATTCGGGTTTTCCGCAAGATAATACTCCCCGCTTACACTCAGCTTTACATAGTCCGCCCCGCCGGTAGAAAGCAGCACGCGCACGTCGTTGTGGTACACGGCGGCGCTGGCCTGCGGCGCGAATGCCGCAAGCAGGCAAATTACTATAAGCGCACAGCAAATCCGTTTTTTCAAGTAGCTCCCCCCTCGTTATGCGAACGGGCGCAAATTCTGTCATATAATAATATAATAAGGCCCTGCGCGGCCTAAGGTCAAGCGGCGCGGAGCCTTGTTAATAATCAGTACATATATTGGGGAGCATTTACCATTTTGGCACTATGCGTCCAGCGTTTTGTCCGGCGGCACGTTTTTCGCTGCGTCCGGCGGCGCCATGCCCGCTGTGCTGTCCTTCATAAACAACACCTTTATCGTATAGAACAGCAGCTGAAGATCCAACAGCAGTGAAGCCTTTTCGATATACAGCAGATCCAGCCGTACCTTATCCTCAAACGTGGTATTGTATTTGCCGCGCAGCTGCGCATAGCCCGTAAGCCCCGCCTTTACCTTTAGCCGGTAGGCAAACTGCGGAAAATCCTTGCAGGCCTCGTAGAACAGCTCCGGCCGTTCCGGCCGCGGCCCCACCAGCGACATATCCCCGCTAAGTATGTTTATTAGCTGGGGAAGCTCGTCTATTCGGCAGGCGCGGATAAAGCGCCCCACCCGGGTTATGCGCGGGTCGTTCTCGTCTGCGCGCACGGCGCCGGTGCGCTGCTCGGCGTTTACCGTCATGGAGCGGAACTTGATAAGCTCGAATTGCTTGCCGCCTCTGGTAAGGCGGGTCTGCCGGTACAGCACCGGCCCTCCGTCCTCAAGCTTTATCGCAAGCGCCGCCATACCCATAAACGGGCACGCGATAACCAGCCCTATAAGGGAAACGCCTATATCCATAAGGCGCTTCAGCAAAAGCTGATCCGCCGTAAAGCGCCGGTTGCGGCACATATACAGTATGGCGTCGTCGGCCTGAAAAAGCGCTGCGTTATTGAGCATTATGTCCTGCATCTGCGGGATTATAAAGCACTGCTTGCGATTTATGAAGCACCGGTCCATTATGCGCGTGCGCAGCGCCGGCGATATGTTGCCCAGCACCACCGCTTCGTAGGTCTCCAGCGTAGCGAATACCGCCGCTTCCTCCTGCTCGCTTATGCTTTTATCTATTATAAAGCGCGTGCCGGCGGCAGTCAGCTTGGAGGCAACATGCCGATCGTAGGGATCCTCCGAATATACAAACAACGTTCGTATCTGCGGATAGAGCTTATGATACAGGCGCGTTATCCATGTGTAAAGCGGCGCGCACACCAGCACCTGCACCAACAGGCAGGCGGCCAGCGGCCATAGCTCCGGCCAGTCCTCCGCCGAAAACGCCATTACAAAGTATATGACGAAGTTGGTAAGCAGCGCCGTGACGGCATTGGAAAACACCAGCTCGCGTATATGCAGCACGCCTACATCCAGCCCGCCGTACAGATGCAAAAACCAAAAGTATACGAACGTATACAAAAACAGCATCGTAACGCGCCCGTATGCGAATGTGACTGCGGATGCGTAGCTTTGGCAGAATACATGAAAAAAAACAGCCGCAAATACCGCAAGCAGCAGCAGCCTGCACAGCAGCATCACCGTCTTCCCAAATCGCATACTCTTCATCGGCAACTCCAAGATCAGCGCCGGCAAAGCGCCGGCCCGAGCACATCGTTTATTATTTATAATTATAATTGCTGCGCAGTACAGTGTCAAATAATGCTGACTGGGAACGCCGTTTTTGCCGGCAAAAGGAAACGCTTTGAAATTAAACCGCCCTGCGTGGTATAATAATAAATGACCTTGGGAGGAAAGCCTAATGACAACATACAACAAAAACGAATATGTCCGCTACGCTTCAAACGGGGTATGCCTCATAGCCGACAAGCTCAGCCTTGAGACCTCCGCCGAAAGCGGACGGCAGGAATACTATCTGCTAAAGCCGGTATGCTCGCCAGCCTCTACGATATATGTACCGCTGAACAATGCGGAGCTCATGTCGCGTATGCGTTACTTGCTTACCAAGGAGGATATCGACGGCATAATCGCCTCCGCTAACGAATCCGACTTCCTCTGGATAGACGACCGCCGCACACGGGTAGAATATTATAACGAGCTGCTCAAGCACAGCAAGCAGGACCAGCTGCTGCGGCTGGTAAGCTGCATATACCTGCGCAAACAGGCGCTGGCCGCCGTTGGCAAAAAGCTCTCCATGTCGGACGAAGGTATGCTAAAGCATGCGGAAAAGCTCGTTGAGGACGAGTTCTCCTTCGTGCTGGGCATCCCCGCAAGCCAGGTAAGCGCATATATCCGCGAGCGGCTCGGCACAAACAGGACCCCGGCCAAAACCTAGCCTTGGACCCGTCAAAGCAGGCATTCTATTCGATAAGCCGCCATATGATAATGCGGCTTATTTTTTCGGCGTTATATTGCATTCTCTGACAGGCCCCGCGAATTGAAGCACGAAATGTTTGAATTATGCCCAGTGCCGCTATATAATAACATGGCGTCTGTATTGACGTACAAATGCTTCGGCAGAAGCGGTATTACGATATTATCCGCTTTCATGCGGTGAAGATAGAATTTGATTTATACTCGGAGGAAGATGATGAACACAAAGGCACTTGCGGATATCACCGTACTGGATCTGACAAAGGTATTGGCCGGCCCCTACTGCGGCAGCGTGCTGGCCGACTTCGGCGCAAACGTCATAAAGATAGAGCCGCCGGCAAGGGGCGACGACGGACGTCTTTACGGGCCTTATGTAAACGGCGAAAGCCTGTACTATGCAAACCTCAACCGCAACAAGCGCGGCATAACGCTCAATCTCAAAAGCGACGAGGGCAAGGAGATATTCAAAAAGCTCGCGGCCAAGGCGGATGTGGTCCTGGAGAACTACCGTCCCGGCGTGATGGATCGTTTCGGCCTTGGCTACGAGACGCTCAGGCAGCTCAACCCCCGGCTCATATATGGCGCCATCACCGGCTTTGGCGCAAACGGCCCGTATTCCCAGCGGCCCGGTTACGACATAATATCCCAGGCCATGGGCGGCATGATGAGCATCACCGGGCAGGAGGGTGACCCGCCCACCCGCACAGGCAACGCCATCGGCGACGTTTTGGGCGGCATGAACATGGTGATAGGCGTACTGACCGCCCTTCATGCGCGGGAGCTTACGGGCGAGGGGCAGTATATTGACGTGGCGCTTGTGGATTCGGTAGTGACCAGCCTGGAGCAGGCCTGGCAGAACTACTTTGTAACCGGCAAGCTCCCGCCCCGGCACGGCAATTCCTACGACGCCATCGCGCCATACGATTCCTTCGCCGCCAAAGACGGAAGCCTGGTAATAGGCTGCGGCAATCAAAAGATGTTTGAAACGCTTTGCCGCGATCTGCTGAAGCAGCCGGAGCTGATCACGGATCCCCGCTTTACCGACGTTCCCATGCGTGTGGAGAACAACAGGCAATTCAAGGTGTATGTAGAGGACTGGCTTAAGGACTATACCGTACAGGAGGCCGTTGATACCATACTTGCCCACGGTATTCCGGCCGGCCCGATATTCGATCTGAAGCAGGTGTCCGAGGATCCGCATATTGCCGGCGCGCGGCAGATGTTCGTGGATGTGGAGCATCCCACGGCGGGCCGCATCAAGCTGAACGCCTCACCCATAAAGATGAGCGTCACCAAGGCGGAGATACGCTTTGCCAGCCCAACTTTGGGGCAGCATAACCGCGAGGTGCTGTCGGAGCTGGGCTATACCGCTGCACAGATAGACGAATTCGCTTCAGACGGCGTGGTATAATGCGCAAAACATGATAACGAAAGCGGCCGCCCGTTGATTTACGGGCGGCCGTAACTGTACTGCGTTGATTTATGCGAGCACTTCCTCCGCGGGAGCGGACTCGTCCTCTGCGGCGGGCTTGTCTGCCTTGGCAGCCTTGGCGGCAGCTTTCTCGGCAGCTTTGTTGGCGGTCTCGACGAGCTTCTTGAAGCCGTCCATGTCGGTAACGGCGAGGTCGGCGAGCACCTTGCGGTTGATCTCTACGCCTGCGAGCTTAAGACCGTTGATAAGGCGGCTGTAGGTGGTGCCGTTCATTCTGGCAGCGGCGTTGATACGCGCTATCCACAGCTTGCGATACTCGCGCTTTTTGAGCTTGCGTCCAACATAGGCATACGCCATCGAGCGCATTACCTGCTGTGATGCGTTGCGATACTGCTTGCTCTTGGCTCCGTAGTAGCCCTTGGCGAGCTTAAATACCTTGCGGCGTTTTTTAACGGCGTTTACCGCCCTTTTGATTCTGGCCATTTTTAATGTTCCTCCTTACTTATACGGTATCAGCTCGCGAATCTTCTTCGCTTCGCAGTCGGCAATGTAGCCGGTCTGACGCAGGCCGCGCAGCCTCTTTGTATCCTTTTTGGTTAGGATGTGGCTCTTGTAGGCCTTTGCGCGCTTAATTTTACCGGATTTGGTAAGGTTGAACCTCTTGGCTGCACCCCTGTGGGTCTTGAGCTTTGGCATTGGGGTTATCCTCCTGACAGTTAGTTAGTTTTCGGTGTTAATATCATAACCATGTTGCGTCCCTCCTGTTTGGCGGGCTTGTCGATAGCAGCATGATCCTGAACCATTTTGTAAAACGTGTCCATAACGTCCAAGCCGATGTCACCGTGCTTGGCCTGACGTCCTCTGAACCGTATGGAGACCTTGACCTTATCGCCGTTTTGCAGGAATTTGGTGGCGGCCTTCGCCTTTACCTCCATATCGTGCGTGTCTATGGTAGCCGAAAGGCGTATCTCCTTGATCTCGATTACCTTCTGATTCTTCCGCTGTTCCTTCTCGCGCTTGGACTGCTCGAAGCGATACTTGCCATAGTCCATTATCTTGCACACCGGCGGGGCGGCGTTCGGCGAGATGAGCACCAGGTCAAGGCCTGCTTCCTCGGCCATGTTCAGCCCAACGTCCAGCCTGACTACACCCTGCTGGGCGCCGTTTTCATCGATAAGCCGGATCTCCTTTGCAGAGATCTGCTCGTTGATCATGAGTTCATCCTTCGCTATGGTAGACACCTCCGTAAATAATAAATTCGGCGGGCATAAACACCCGCCGAACATAACGCTGCACAATTAAATGTGATTACCGTTTTGCCTTGACCTTGCCTGGCTGTTTCGCCGGCAGGTGAGAAGCGGGCAGCTTCTGCTTGACCGAGGTTTAGTATAACCGCGGCAAGGTGCGCTTGTCAACTGTTTTTTGGTTTTTGTACTTAACCTGTCTATAATTATCGGTTGACAATCCCCCCGCCATATATATATAATAATTCGATAAAACTTTCAAGCGGAGGTGATATTCGGTGCAGGTCAAAAAACGAGTTACACAGAGCCCTACGCCGCTTCTCCCTCATTTTCCCCGCTTTTGCGTTCCCGTTTCCGTTTTCGGGATGCAAGGGCGGTTTTCTTTATATAAGCATTTTTCGGAGGTGTGACGCGTGAGCAAGCAATGTATATTCACAGTAGCCGAGAATAATCCCATCGCAAAGGATATCCAGCGTATGGTGCTGCTGGGCGATACCGGCGCATGCACGGCGCCCGGGCAGTTTGTGGACCTTTCCATCGAGGGAATGTACCTCAGGCGTCCGCTCTCCATGTGCGAATATGACGATAAGAGCATAACGCTGGTGTTCCGCGCGCTGGGACAGGGTACGGCCGCCCTGCGCGACTACGAGCCCGGCCGCGAAATAGACATGCTGACCGGCCTTGGGAACGGCTACTCCATACCCGAAGCCATGCGCGCCCCGCTCATCGTAGGCGGCGGCATGGGGGTGGCCCCAATGTACGCGCAGGCCAGACTGCTGTCCGAGCTGGGCTACGCGCCGCTTATGCTGCTGGGCTTCAAGTCCGCAGACGATGTGTTTTACCTTGACCGCTTCCGCGCGCTCAACGGCACGGCATACGTCACCACGGCGGACGGCAGCGTGGGCAGAGCCGGCATGATAGTAGATCTTTTGCCCGAGATGGCGGGCCGGTTCGACTACTTCTACTGCTGCGGCCCGGAGCCCATGATGCACGCCGTATCCGACCGCTGCAATACCAGCGGCCAGATGAGCTTCGAGCGGCGCATGGGCTGTGGCTTCGGCGCATGTATGGGCTGCACCTGCAAAACCAAATACGGCAACAAGCGCATATGCGTGGACGGCCCCGTACTTACCAAGGAGGAAATAATATGGTAGACACCACCGTGGAGCTGGCCGGCCTTACTCTGGATAACCCCGTGATCCCCGCCAGCGGTACGTTCGGCTACGGACGGGAATTTAAGGATTTTTACGACCTCGATCTGCTCGGCTCCTTCGTATTCAAGGGCACAACCAAGGAGCCCCGCTTCGGTAACCCCACCCCCCGCATAGCCGAATGTCAAAGCGGTATGCTCAACTCCGTAGGACTGCAAAATCCCGGCATACATGCCGTGATAGACGAGGAGCTGCCCAAGATAGCCGAATACTTCCACAAGCCAGTTATCGCCAACATAAGCGGCTTCAGCACCGAGGAATATGAATACTGCTGCGCGCTCATCGACAAGCAGCCGCAGGTTGGCTTGATAGAGGTCAACATCAGCTGCCCAAACGTGAAGCACGGCGGCATGGCGTTCGGCATGACGCCCGAGGGCGCGGCCGAAGTAACGCGTATAGTAAAGCGCGTCACCACCAAGCCCGTGTTCATGAAGCTGAGCCCCAACGCGCCGGATATCGTAGCTGTAGCCCGCGCATGTGAGGACGCCGGCGCTGATGGCATAAGCCTGATAAACACGCTGCTGGGTATGCGTATAGATACCAACACCGCCCGCCCGGTGCTGGGAAACGGCATAGGCGGCTTCTCCGGCCCGGCCATATTCCCCATCGCCCTGCGAATGGTGTACCAGGTAGCGCAGGCGGTGAATATACCCATAATCGGCATAGGCGGCATACAGTCCGCCCGCGACGCCATAGAGATGATGATGGCGGGCGCGACCGCCGTAGAGATTGGCTCCGCCAACCTTATAAACCCGTATGTGTGCAAGGACGTGATTGACGACCTGCCCAAAATAATGACCATACTCAGCATTGACCGCCTGCGGGATATCGTAGGCAAATCGTTCAAGGAGGCAAAATGAAGGACGTTATCGTGGCATGTGATTTCCCCAGCACGCGGCAGACGCTGGACTTTCTTGAGCGTTTTTCCGGCGCGCGCCCGTTTGTCAAAATAGGCATGGAGCTGTTCTATGCCGAGGGGCCGGACGTAGTGCGCCGCATAAAAGCGCGCGGGCATAAGATATTTCTGGATCTGAAGCTGCACGACATACCCAACACCGTATGCAGCGCCATGAAGGTGCTAAGCGCGCTGGATGTGGACATGGTAAATCTCCACGCAGCCGGCGGCAGCAGCATGATGCGCGCCGCGCTCGAGGGACTTACCCGGCCGGACGGCAGCCGCCCGCTGCTGATTGCGGTTACACAGCTTACCTCCACCGATGATAATACCCTGCATGACGAGCTGCTGATACCCTCCACCATGCCGGATACGATAGTGGCCTACGCTAAGAACGCCGCAGCCTCCGGGCTGGACGGCGTGGTATGCTCGCCTTTGGAAGCGTCCGCCATAAAGCGTGCCTGCGGTGAGAGCTTCCTTACGGTAACCCCCGGCGTACGCTTTGAAGGCGGCGATACGCAGGATCAGCGCCGCGTAACCACGCCGGCACATGCAAAGACGTTAGGGAGCGACTATATAGTCATGGGCCGCCCAATCACGCGCGACGCCGACCCGCAGACGGCTTATCTCAGAGCGCGCGCGGAATTCCTTATATAGAAAGAGGTAATCATATGCAGCAGATACAGCAGACCATAGCGCACGAGCTGTTGTCGATAGGCGCGGTGTTTTTGCGTCCCGACGAGCCCTTCACCTGGGCAAGCGGCATAAAAAGCCCTATATACTGCGACAACCGTCTGATTCTGACGGCGCCCGATGCGCGAAATGCCGTGGAAAACGGCCTTGCCGCGCTTATACGCAATGAATACCCCTCCTGTGAGCTGCTTATGGGCACCAGCACCGCGGGCATAGCCCACGCCGCCATAGCCGCGCAGCTTATGGGGCTGCCCATGGGCTATGTGCGCTCCTCCGCAAAGGATCACGGGCGTACAAACCGCATCGAGGGCAGGCTGATACCCGGCCAGAAAACCGTGGTAGTGGAGGATCTTATATCCACCGCGGGCAGCGCCGTGGAAACCGTCAGCGCCCTGCGTGAAGCGGGCGCGGATGTGCTTGGGATAGTCAGCATATTCACCTACGGCATGAAAAAAGCCGCTGACCGACTGGCAGCGGCGAACGTGCGCTGTGTCAGCCTGTGCACGCTGGACGCGTTGGCGGCCGAGGCTGCTAAACAGGGCTACATCGTCCAAGAGGATGTTGCGCGCATACTGCGCTTCCGCGACGCTCCGGACGACGAAAGCTGGATCAGGCCGTCCTGACCCCCGCGCAAAGGAGACGATCATGCCAACTTTATATCAGGCCGCGTGGATATTCCTCATATATGCGTTTTTAGGCTGGTGTACCGAGGTGGTATTCCAGGCGATGTGTCACGGCAAATTCATTAACCGAGGATTTCTTAACGGCCCCGTATGCCCCATATACGGCTTTGGCGTGCTGCTCGTGGTAAGCGTGCTAAGCCCGCTGAAGGGCAACCTCCTGCTGCTGTTTATCGCATCGCTTGCGCTCACTAGCACGCTGGAGTTCGTCACTGGGCTGGTGCTGGAAAAGTGCTTCCACGATAAATGGTGGGACTATTCCCGGGAACCCTTCAACATAATGGGATATGTATGCCTGCGTTTTTCAGTGGCATGGGGGCTTGCGTGCGTTTTCGTGGTGGAGATAGTCCATCCGTCCGTCATGAAGCTTATCGGCCTTATCCCGGAGCGCATGGGCGTTATCGCGCTTAGCGTACTGCTCTGCGCACTTACAGCGGACACGGTCGTTACCGTAAACGCTGCGGGCAAGATGGTCAAGCGGCTTGAAAGCATGACAAAACTATCCAAGCAGATACACGCCATGTCCGACGCCATAGGCGAGCCGCTCGCCCAGCGCGCAATAGACGTGCGCAACAGGCTGGAGCAGAAAAAGCCCGAGCTTGACGCGCTTGAGACCAGGCTGCACAGCATAGCGCAGGAGCCCCGCGCAATAGAACGCCGCCTGCTCCGCTCCTTCCCCCGTCTGCAGCAGGGACGTTTTGCAGAGGGCATACGGCGCATTGAGGAGCATTTCCCCGGACTGATGAAGCCCAAAAAGGACGACCCCGCCAAAGACGAAGGCAACCATACGCAACAGTGAATGAAAGCATTAATAAATATACTGCAACAGAGGAGGAAGAAAAATGACATTTTGCACAAATTGCGGCGCACAGATAGCCGACGGCGCGAAGTTCTGCACCGGCTGCGGCCAGCCCATAGCAGATGCCGCTCCGATTGAGCCCGCCGTTGAACAGTCGGCTGCCGCGCAGGACAGCGCTACGCCACAGCTGGAGAGCCAGCCCACGCAGGGCAGCTATACCGTGCAGCAGCAGGGTACATCATATACGCCCCCTGCACAGCAGCAGGGCTGCCAGCCGCCTCAGCAGGGCTACCAGCCGCCTCAGCAGGGCTACCAGCCGCCTCAGCAGGGCTACCTACCGCCTCAACAGGGCTACCAACAGGGCTATTCCGCACAGCCCGCCTACGCACCCGCAGGCGCGCCCCAGCAGAAAAAGCCCGCCAACAAAAAGCTGCTGTTCATAATCGGCGGCGCGGCGCTGGTAGTAATACTTGCCGTGGTGCTCGTACTGGCACTGGGCGGCCAGGGCGCTGTTGCAGAAGATCCTAACCTTGGCGTATATAATGCTACCTCCGCAGAAATGTGGGGCATGGAGATACCGATAAGCGACCTTTGGGGCGACGGCTTCAGCATCGAATTGAAGCCCGCCGGCAAATGCACCCTGATCGTGGACGGCTCAAGTGGCTCCGGCGAATGGACGCTGGAAAGCGGCGTATTCCATCTGGAGGGCAGCGGTATAGACTGCAACGGTACGCTGGCTAACGGCGTACTCATACTGGAGAATGTGTTGGATATGGGCATAACGCTTACGTTTGAGCGTTAGGATTGCGTCTATATCCATAACCAAAGGCGGCGGAATCATGGTAAGCCCTGTTCCGCCGCCTTCGTTATACCGTCATATGTGCGAGCTATTCGTTGAGCATCAGCCTGGCCCGGCGCAGCGCCGCGACTATAAGTGGAATAAGTATTATGTGGCATATTATGCCGGGTATTGCATTTACGACGGCTCCCGCCCAGAATGCCGCGACGCCAAACTCCATTCCCGCAAGGCCTGTAAGCAGCCAGGTTGCGCCGCCCCAGACCAGACGGCCCGCTATCATTGCAATGATCAGCGATACATAAATGTACAGCACCTTTTTGGGCAGTGCGCGATACAGAAGCCCCGCTATAAGGCCATAGGTCGCAAGCTCAAACGCCATAGCGATACCGGTCGGGAATATGGGCGGCATACCGAACAGCGCAAAGCGCAGCAGCGGCGCAATAAAACCCACCACAAGGCCGTACGGCCAGCCGCAGATAAAGCCGCACAGCAGTACCGGTATGTGCATGGGACAAAGAGCGTTACCTATCTGCTGGATTTGTCCGGTCAAAAAGGGCAGTACCAGCGCTATTGCAAGGAACACCGCGGCGAACACAAGCCGCTTTACGGCAGATGCTTTTTTGCTTTTTTCCATTGATTTCTTCCCCCAACAAAATAATAAAGGCGCCGCTTCTCTGCTGAAAAGCCGACGCCTTCGTGACATCGATAATGCTTGCATAACTTGAATCGCTTTGCGGACTTCAGTCCCGCGGCCGTGCTTCCTGCACAACCAATGTTTATTATACCAGACAGGGCGCAGGGGCGCAATATGTACGCAGGGAGCAAAACGCCGGCGGTTGTTCCCGCCGGCGTCGGTGCAATATTTGCTTTTTCAGTCCTCGCGCCGCCTGCACAGTACATATACTGCCATCAGCGCCAGAGCCAGCGCCAGCAGTATGCTGGCCATTGCCGCGTCGCCGGTATCCGGCGCACCCACCTCAAAGCCCCTTGCGCTGTAGCTGTTGCGGTAGTTTACGCGCCCAAAGCGGCTGATTATATCCACGTTGCCGGAGATATTGACCTCCAGCGGATCGCCCGCCGCACCCACATCGCCCTGCGCGGAGATATTGAGGTTGTTGCCCTTGATCCGGCCGTCATCGGCGGTCTGTATGGTGCCGCTGACCACCAGCACGATATCCTTGCCGGTAATGTCGTTTACGATCAGCTCCGGCGAATGGTTGTTGATGTATATGCTGCCGCCCGACACGGTGATGCCGTTCACGTTGGTATGCACCGGTGCGTTCGTCTTGCCTACGTCGCCGCCCGCCGTGATGCTAAGCTGGTCTGCGGAGGTCATTACGCCTGCCGACTGGTCGTTCTGCGTTACAGCGCCGCCTGTGACTATGTTGATACCGCCATCCGCATGGAGCTTGCCGAGATCCAGCGGATCACTGCTGTTGTTATTTATGTTGATATCGCCCGCCGCGGTGCCGGACAGCCCGTCGATATTGGTGACCAGCGGATCGTCCTCGCTGCCCACGCTGCCGCCCAGCGAGTTGAGCTGCGTGTTTTCGGCGGTTATATCGATGCCGCCGCCCACGCCGTTGATATCGCCGTATGCGGTGATCTGCGCATCGCCGTTTGCAGTCAAGCCGTCAAGGTTAAGAGCCTGCGCGCTTTCGATGTTGACGTCACCGTCCGCCTCAAGGTTCAGCGCGCCGTCAACGTCGATACTGAGCGGAGCGCTCTGCTCGCCCACGTCGCCGCCGGAGATTATTATGGCGTTTCCGCCGACCTCCACGGTAGAGCCGTCGCTGTCGTTGGTACCGTCAGGCAGGTAACCCGAGGCCGTGCCGTTTGAGGTAAGCGAGCCGTCTGGCAAATTGCCGCGCGCCGTGTTGAGGGCGGTGTTGGCGTCCGTAGCGGAGGCGTTCGCCGCGCTGCTAACAGCGTTTGCCGCAGTCTGCAAATCGAGATTGGTATCCGTGCCGGTCGCTATGCCGTAATCCGGCTTCAGCTCGTCAAGGTACGCCTGCAGCGCCGCGTGCTTCTGCTGCGCTTGAAACAGCTTTTCAACCAGCGCGTCATACAGTGCGCGCTTGGCTTCATAATCGGCGTCCACCACACCGAAATCGTAGCCTTCGTTGGGCGGGTAAGCGTCGTGCATGGCCTGCTCGGCTTCCGCCACTTCACGCTCCAGCTGGGCTATCTCGGCCCGGGTCGCATTCAGCTTATTAAGCGTATCCGTCACATCGTCGGCCTTTGCCTGCGCATCTGCCGCAGCTGCATCCAGCTCGTCTGCGGTATCCTGCAGCGCCTTGGCCGCGGCATATTGATCGTAGACGGTCTTTATTCCGTCGTATTCGGTCTTTTTGTCGTCACGCAGCGCGGTGGCACTTGCAAGCGCCTGCTGTGCTGCAATATCCGTGGCGGTGGCGTCCGCCAGAGCTGCCTGCGCGTCCAGCGTTGCCTGCGAGTTGGGAGCTACTCTAAACGCCGCGTCGTATGCCGCCTGTGCGTCCAGCACCGCCTGCGCGGTCTCTGCAGCAAGCTCCTCTGCTTCATCCAAAGCCGCCTGCGCCGCATCCAGCGCTACCCTTAGAGCAAGCAGATCCTCCGCCGCGCGCAGGGTGTTTTCGGCCTGCGCCGTGCGTGCAGCATCGTTTGTGGCGTTCGCTTCAGCAAGCTGCGTAAGCGCGTCGCTTACCGCCTGCGCAGCCTCAGTACGCTCACGCACAGCGGCTATCGCGTCGTTCATCGCGGTAGTACGGCCTGCTATGACCAGCTCCGCGTCTGTAATATCCTGTACCTTCTCGTTATACAGCGTCGTCGCGTTTGCAAGCGCCGCTTCCGCAGCGTTCTTGGCCGCCCGCGCTGCCTGCTTCTCCGCCGCCGTAGCGTTGACGTCTGCGAGCACAGCGTTTGCTGAGTCTATCTTTGCCTGCTCTTCCGCCATCTGTGCTGCCGCCGTATCGCGCTCCGTCTTCAGCACGTCAAGCTGTGCTTGCAGCTCGTCTATTGCCGCAAGCTCCGCATCGTACTCGGTCTCCGCCCCGTGCATGGCGTTGAAGTAATCAAGCTGCGTCTGTGCCTGAGCGTAGGCATTCTCCGCAGCGGTGCGCTCCGCTGCCGTCGTCGCCTGTGCTA
>CAZXRQ010000036.1:0-9491 GCA_964642795.1 uncultured Oscillospiraceae bacterium
GCAAAGCCTGAGAAGAACAGGGAAAATCTGCGATTTTCCTTCCGGTCTGACGCGCAGGTCGCCAGACCGGTTTTAACATTAAGGGCTTCGGCCCTTAATAATCCCGGGGTTTTCGACAGGCTCACCGGCCGCCCGTATGGGCGGCCGGTTTTGAATTGCCGCTATAATGTATGTCTGACACGGGAACGCCCCAGCAGAGGGTTTCCTGTTGGCGTCAAACAGACCCCCTAGGAAGGGCTTCTTTTGATATGTCCGCCCCGTGGGGTACAGGCCAAGTATAGCCCCGGCACGTTTTTTGGATGGCAGTCTGAGGGGTATGGCGCAACTGAGGAAAATTTGTGTATACGCCGCCCCCGGCGCGCGGGCGCGTGAAACGCGCTAACGGCGGGCGCGGCCCGCCGCAGAACCGCGGCGCTTGCGCCGCGGTTCCCGCGCGCCGGGGGCGGCCCCGTGCTTCAGCCAGCCCTATCGTCCCGCTTTTGCGTATATCTCCATATACTCCCGCGCAGGCTTTTCCCATGATGAATCCCGCGCCATCGCGCGAAGCCGCAGCTCCTGCCAGGCTGAGGGCTCGCTGCGATACAGCCCGCCCGCGCGCTGCACTGCGTCCAGCAGCTCGTCCGCGTTATAGTTGGAAAATGTAAAACCCGTGCCGGTGTTTTCGTATTTGTTGTACGGCTGCACGGTATCATAGAGCCCGCCGGTCTCCCGCACCACCGGCAGCGTGCCGTAGCGCATGGCGATCAGCTGGGACAGTCCGCACGGCTCAAAGCTCGACGGCATAAGCAGCATATCCGCGCCCGCATATGCGCGGTGCGCGAGCGCCTCGTTGTAGCCTATATATGAGTTCACCCGCCCCGGATACCGCCACGCCGCCCAATGCAGCAGCTGCTCATAGCGGGCCTCCCCGGAGCCGATCACCGCAAGCTGCACGCCGCACGCAATAAGCTCGTTTATCACGCGCTCCACAAGGTCAAGGCCCTTCTGCCCGGTAAGCCGCGTCACCATTGCCGCAAGCGGCGAGCCGTCGCGGCTAAGCGACATTTCATCAAGCAGCGCAGCCTTGCATTTCTCCTTGCCGGACATATCGCATTCGGAATATGTAAAGGGTATCAGCCTGTCCGTCGAGGGATCGAATATGCTCATATCTATGCCGTTCACCACGCCGTACAGCCTGCCGCTTCGCTCCCGCAGCAGCCCGTCCAGCGTCTCGCCGTATGCGGGGGTCTGTATCTCGCGGGCGTAGGTCGGGCTTACGGTGGTTATTGCGTCTGCGCAGGAAAGGCCGCCCTTCATGTAGTTTACAGCGCCGTAGTATTCAAGATGCTCGCTGTTTAGCATATCCCGGCCCAGACTGAGCAGCTCGTCCACAAAATCCATAGGGAATACGCCCTGGAATTTCAAGTTGTGTACGGTGAATATGCAGCGTATTTTGCCATAGCCCGGCTTGTCCGCATACTGGGTCTTTAGCAGCGCCGCCGCCATGCCGGTCTGCCAGTCGTTGAGATGCAGCACATCCGGGAAAAAGCCAGTATGCAGCATAAGCTCCAATATCGCCTTGGAGAAGAAACCAAACCGCTCCGCTTCAAACGTGCTGCTGTCGCCGTAGATGTAATCCTGCGCAAAATAATATTCATTGTCCAGCAGGTAGTAGGTCACTCCGGAAAGCTTTACGGTCTCCACGCCGCAGTACTGGCTGCGCCAGCCCAAACCTAAGTTAAACTCGCACACATGGGTAAGTCCGGCGGTAAGCCTTTCCGATATGGCGCTGTATTTTGGCAGTACGACCCGCACATCCGCTCCCAACGAGGCAAGCGCCTTGGGCAGCGCGCCCGCAACGTCTGCAAGGCCGCCGGTCTTGATAAACGGCACGCATTCGCTTGCGGCAAACAGCACGCTGAGAGGCGCGGCTTTACTGACCGCGCTCATATTATGCTGCCCTTTCTTATCACCACGGGGAAGCTCTCGTAGCCTGCAAGCCTTCTATCCCGCTTGACCAGCACGCCCTTGTCCATGATGACGTAGTCCAGACTGCTGTTTTCCTGTATCTCGCTGCCCTGCATTATGATGCAGTTTCTAAGCCGCGCCCCGGCGTTTACCCGTACCCCGCGGAACAGCACGCAGTTTTCCACGCTGCCGCGTATCACGCAGCCGTCCGCCACAATGCTGTCCTTCACGCTTGCGCCTACTGCATAGTAGGCGGGGGCCTCGTCCTTAATTTTGGTATATACGGGATGCTCCGGGCAGAACAGGTCGTCCCGCACGGCCGGATCCAGCACGGCCATGTTATGCGAGTAATACGCGCCTATGGAGTTGAGCCTCGCAACATACCCGCCGTACACCCAGCCGTACAGGCGCAGCGTTCCCGTGCGCTTTAGCAGTACGTCCTGCACAAAGTCCGTGCCTGCGCAGCTGTACGCCTCCTCTACCAGATATTCCAGCAGCGTCCGCTCCATAACGAACGTATCGCAGGAGGAGTATTCGCCGTGCGGATACGCCGCGTCCTGCTCCATATCGGTTATGCGGCAGCTGTCGTCCAGCGTCAGCCTCAGGTCGTCAAATATATCTCCGTGCTGCTGCGGCTCGGCACGGGTACACATCACGGTAATGTCCGCGCCGGTGTCTATATGGCTTTGCAGCATATCGTCAAACGTGGTGTTGTATATGGTATGGCTGCCCGTAAGTATGACGTAACGCTGGCTGCTGCGCCGTATGTAGCCCATCACGGAGCGTATGGCGTCCAGCGTGCCGCGGTATATGCCGGTGTTCTCCTTGGTGACAAAAGGCGGCAGTATGAAAAGACCGTCGCGCTTTCTGTGCAGGTCCCATTCCTTGCCCGCTCCAAGGTGATCCATCAGCGAATGGTAGTTCTTTTGGGCGATTATGCCCACGTTGGAGACGCCTGTGTTTACCATGTTGCTGAGTATGAAGTCTATACATCTGTATCTGCCGGCAAACGGCACAGCGGCAAGCGAACGGCTTACGGTAAGCTCCCTAATCTGAAGGCTGGTTTCGCCGGTGTATATGAGGCCAAACGCATTCCCCTGTATCATTGCTGCGCCTCCTTCCCCGTATTCTCGGCGTCGTCATAGGCGACTATCCGGCCTGCCGGGACCCTTGCGCCGTCTGCTATATCCACCCCGTTTGCAATCAGCGTTATCTCCCCGGTAAGCGAGGTATCGTAATCCCCGTCCTGCTCGGTGCGCGGCTCGCCCACGCTGGCGTCGCTGCCGACCGAGGCACATTCTCCCACGATGGCCTTGTATACACGCGCGCCGCGCTTTATCACCGCGTCCGGCAGCACCACGGAATCCGTTACCACAGCGCCCGGTTCTATCGTGACGCCGGTAAATATCACGCTGTGCGATACAGCGCCCTCTATGCTGCACCCCTCCGCGATGGATACGTCGGACACGTTTGCGTGTTCTCCTATACAGTGCGGCGGCATGATGGGGCTTTTGCCGTATATTCGCCATTCGCGGTCGTTCAGATTCAGCTTGGGCACGTCGCCTATAAGATCCATGTTGGCCTCCCACAGGCTGCTCACGGTGCCAACGTCCTTCCAGTAGCCGTTGAACGCATAGGCGTACATCCGGCAGCCCGAGCTGAGCATTGCGGGGATAACATTTTTGCCGAAATCGTTTGCGCTGGCCTCGTCTGCCGCGTCCGCCGCGAGATAACGCTTGAGTATCTGCCAGTTGAATATATATATTCCCATGGAGGCGCGGTCGCTCCTGGGGCTTTCGGGCTTTTCCGCAAAATCCGTAATACGACCCGTTTCGTCCGCGTCCATTATGCCAAAGCGGTGCGCCTCATCCATCGGTACGCGAAGCACGGCTATGGTGGCATCCGCGCCCTTTTGCAGATGGTATTTCAGCATCTTGGAATAATCCATCTTGTATATGTGGTCGCCGGAGAGTATAAGCACCTGATCAGGATCGAACTTATCCACAAAGGGGATATTTTGGTATATGGCGTTGGCGGTGCCCGAGTACCAGTCGCTTCGGCTGCCGGACACATACGGCGGCAAAACGTATACGCCGCCGGAGTTGCGGTCGAGATCCCATGTCTGGCCCGCGCCAATATAGGCGTTTAGCTCCAAAGGCTCGTACTGGGTAAGCACGCCCACGGTATCGATATCCGAGTTTACGCAGTTGCTCAGCGGAAAGTCGATTATCCTGTACTTGCCGCCGAACGGTACCGCGGGCTTTGCCATGCTGCGGGTCAGCACGCTCAGCCGGCTGCCCTGCCCTCCCGCAAGCAGCATTGCAACGATGCGTTTTCTTCTCATGTGGACTCCTCCGTTTCCTGCATATAGTAGTACGCCCCCTCGTAGGGCAAAAGCGTTATATCGGCAAAGCTGCCGCCTGCGTCCAGCCCGCTTTCAACCTTTGCCGGCCGCAGATCCACACTGGAAAGCGCGCGCGTAAGTACGGCCGGCCCGGGTATACGTACCCGGTACGGCTCGTGCATCACCGGCGTAAAGTTATACGCGCAAAGCAGCGCGTTTCCCCGTGCGTCGCGCCTGAGGAATACGATCACGCTGTGCCTGGCGTCATCCACGGCCAGCCACTCAAAGCCGTCCCAGTTCATATCCACCTCGTACAGGGCCGGGGTGTTGCGGTAGAACATATTGAGTGCGCGCGAAAACTCGTGCATATCGCGGTGTGCGGGATAGTCCAGCAGCATCCAGTCCAGCTCCGCGTCAAAGCGCCACTCTATAAACTGGCCGAACTCGTTGCCCATGAAGTTGAGCTTTTTGCCCGGATGTGCAAACTGGTACATGAACAGCAGTCTCAGCTGCTTGAACTTATCCGCGTATTCGCCCGGCATACGCCCTATGAGCGAAAGCTTGCCATGCACTACCTCGTCGTGGGACAGCGGCAGCACGTGACATTCAGAGAACGCATAGCACATGGGAAACGTAAGCAGGTCGTGATGGTGGCGGCGGTAAACGCTGCTCATGGAAAAATAAGTGAGCGTATCGTTCATCCAGCCCATGTTCCACTTGAGATCAAAGCCCAGCCCGCCGTACTCCACCTCCTCCGTTACCTTGGGATAGGCGCTGCTTTCCTCCGCTATCATCAGCGCGCCGGGGCATTGCGTGTGCACGCTTTGGTTGAGCTTTAACAAGAACTCTATCGCATCAAGGTTTTCCCGCCCGCCGTCGCGGTTGGGCAAAAACTCGCCGGGCTGCCTGCCGTAGTCGAGATACAGCATACAGCTAACCGCATCCACGCGCAGGCCGTCAATGTGGTATTCGTTGAGCCAAAACACCGCGTTTGAGATAAGAAAGCTCCTTACCTCGCTGCGGCCGTAATCGAACATGCAGGTGCCCCACTGCGGCTGATCGCTCCTGCGCGGGTCCGGATGCTCGAACAGCGGCGTACCGTCAAACCGGCGCAGGCCGTGCGCATCGCGGCAAAAGTGCGCCGGCACCCAGTCCGCTATTACGCCTATGCCCGCCATGTGACAGCAATCCACAAAATACTTAAACTGCTGCGGCGTGCCGTACCGGCTGGTCACCGCATAGTAGCCGCCTACCTGATAGCCCCAGCTGTCGTCCAGCGGATGCTCCATCACGGGAAGCAGCTCTATATGGGTATACCCCATGTCCACCGCATAATCCACAAGCTCGTAGGCGAGCTGCTCGTAGGAAAGCCCCTCCCGCCACGAGCCCAAATGCACCTCGTATATGTTCACAGGCTCGTCACGGTGGTCGCCTTGACGGTATTCCATGTGCCGCGCATCGCGCCACTCGTAGCCGTCTATATCCCATATCACGGATGCGGTATCCGGCCTGTGCTGCGCATAAAACGCGAACGGGTCCGCCTTGTACAGCACCTCGCCGGTATTGGCGGTTATCGCATATTTATATGTGTCCCCCTCGTGCGCTATTCCAATATATACTACATACACCCCGGTATCGCCGAGGCGGGTCATGACGTCCGCGTCCGGATCCCAGCCGTTGAAGCTGCCCACCACGGCTGCGCGCGCGGCGTTGGGCGCCCACACGGCAAAGCGAAACGCTTCCTCTCCGTTATGCTCCACGCGGTGGCTGCCCAGCGCGCGGTAGGCAAAGGCATTTTCACCCTTTCCCCACAGGTAAAGCGCATCATCGTTCAATACAGCATCCATATATTGCGACCTCATATACCAAAGCATATTTTTATTCGATTATATGTTACCACATTTTCCGCAGGATATAAAACAAAATGTACCTTGTGACTGTGGCGCTGAAATAGTATTATTTCGTTATGAAAGAAAATCTTTATTTGACCGTTTCCAATACCGACCCGTACCGCAACCTTGCGCTGGAGGAGCTGCTGCTCTCCCGCTGCCGCGAGGAGGACGGCGCCCTGCTCTACCTTTGGCAAAACGATTTTACCGTGGTGATCGGCCTCAATCAAAATGCGTGGCGCGAATGCCGCGTGACGGCGCTGGAAGCGGACGGCGGCAGACTTGCCCGCCGCACCACCGGCGGCGGCGCGGTGTTCCACGACATGGGCAACCTTAACTTTTCCTTTATAGCCGGCAAACGCACATACGACGTGCCGCGCCAGCTTTCCGTGATAGTCGCCGCCGTTAACGCGCTTGGCATAGACGCAGCCGTCAGCGGCAGGAATGATATTGTAACGGGCGGCGGCGCAAAATTCTCCGGCAACGCCTTCCGCAACCTGAAGGACGCGTCGCTGCACCACGGCACGCTGCTTATAAACGCCGATATGGACAGGCTTTCAAAGTACCTTGCCCCATCCAGGGAAAAGCTGGCCGCAAAGGGCATAAAGAGTGTGAGAAGCCGGGTCGCAAACCTGTCGGAGCTTGCGCAGGTTACGGTAAGCGACGTTGCCGCCGCGCTCAAGGCTGCGTTTTTGCGCGAATACGGCAAAACGCGGGAGCTGGACGCGGCCGAGCTGGCCTGCCCGGAGCTTGCCGCACTGTGCGCCAGGCACGCCTCCTACGAGTGGCGCTTGGGCAAGTCGCCGGCCTGCGACGTGGAGCTTTCCCACCGGTTTGAATGGGGGGAGCTGCAGCTTATGCTCTCCTGCGAAAAGGGGATAGTTGCACGCGCATACGCCTATTCCGACGCGATGGACGCGGATATGATACAAACCCTGCCCGGAGCGCTTACCGGGCGCAGGCTGGACGGAGCCGCTCTCGCCGGGGCGCTGCCGTGCTCCGGCGCCGGAGCCGCTATAGCAGACTGGCTTAAGGAGCTATCCCTATGACGCGCAGCATAAAAAAGCTATTATGCCTTTGCGCCGGAGCCATGGCGCTTTGCGCCGCGTGCGGCTGCGCCGCACCGGCAGCGCCCCTGCCCCTGCCTACCATCCCGCCCGTTACGGCGCAGTCTCCCAGCCCCGCGCCGCCTGCGCCCACGCCCACAGCAACGCCCGAGCCTACGCCGGTGCCGCTGCAAATGCGTTCGCAGGAGCTTATCGATCAGCCGCTTACCCGGCTTATAAACGATACCCACCTGCTGGATAAGGACTATGTGCCGGATACGCTTATATCCGTAAGTGAGACCAACGGGCTTGCCGGATCCCTACTCACGCTGAAGCGGGACGACCTTATGGCGGACGAAACCGCGCTCAACGCGCTTTACGGTATGCTGAAGGCCGCGTCTGCGGACGGTATGGGCGGCTTTTATCTGGTGGACGCGTACAGAACGTACGCAAAGCAGCAACGGCTATGGGCAAACAAGGTGGATAACGACCCCGCCTACGGTACCGATCCGGACGTACCCATAGTAACGGCGCGGCCCGGTGCAAGCGAGCATCAGGCGGGGCTTGCGTTTGACATAGCCGCGGTTGACGCGCGCTCGCTTTCAGCCAGCTTTGCAAACACCCCGCAGGGGGAATGGCTGTATGAAAACTGCTGGGAATACGGCTTCATACTTCGCTATCCCGAGGGCAGCGAAGCCAAGACCGGCATAGTATTCGAGCCGTGGCATTTCAGGTATGTGGGGATCGAGATGTCCATGTATCTTTACGAAACCGGCATGACGCTGGAGGAGTTCTACTGCGGCTGAGCGCAGCGCATCACTCTCCCTTGTCCAGCGTGGCTGCGGCCGCAAGCGCTATTTTCAGCAGCGCGTCGCGGGACTGCGTGGTCCATTTGCCCATCACGCGGGGGTCCCATTCGTCGCCGTCCAGACTATCCTCGGTAAACAAAAATTGATAGTGCTCCAGCTTGCGGTACGCGGCCACTGCCGCCAGCGCCGCGCACTCCATATCCACGGCCAAGCAGCCCTCGGCGCGGCGCGCCTCCATGTTGGCGCGGGTCTCACGGTAGAAGCCGTCCGTGCTCCACACCCGTCCAGAGGTGTACGGTACGCCCAGCCCGTCCAGCACGGCGGCCAGCTTATCCGCTCCGGGCAGCGCCATGTAATCCGAAGCGGGCGCATAGTGATAGCTTGTGCCCTCGTCGCGGTAGGCCTCCTCCGGCAGCAGCACATGCCCCGGCGCAAGACGCCCGTGCAGCGTGCCGCAGGTGCCGAAATAGAGGAACCGCTTTGCTCCCAGCGCGGCCATCTCCTCCATGCAGGCAGCGGACGCGGAAGCGCCCAGCATACTTACCGCAAAGCCCAGCCTCACGCCGTTAAACTCCAGTATGTATATAGGCACGTCGCACAGGCCGCCGTAAAGCTGGGTATACGGCCTTGCGCCGTAGTTTTGCTCCGCCACATGCAAAAACCTGCGCGTAAAGCAGACCGCCACGGTTTCCGGAAAGCCGGGCAGCTCGCGGTATATGTCGCTTGCGCTTATAAGCGCGGGGGAATCATCAAACGTGTCGATTATGCTCATGTCAAGCTCCTTTCGTCAGTCGGCAAAGCAGTCCAATATGCCCTCGTATATGCCCTGCGCCATAAGCTGCTGGAAGTCCGCGTCGGTCAGCAGCAGATCGTCGTGCTCGTTGGTCATGTGCCCCATCTCGATATTCACTACGGGCCGCTCGCACCAGTTGAAGCCGGTCTGGTCGCCGCGGTAGGTTATTCCCCGGGAAATGTCCATGCCGGTGACGCGGCCGTAGCTTGCGAGTATAAGCTCCGCCGCGCGCACACATTCGTCGTAGAAGGGATAATCCTCAGCCTTGGGCACCAGCATGAAGGCGCCATGCTGCTCAGGATCGTCGCTGCCGTTGCAGTGCAGCCGCACGCCGAGATCTACCTTGTATTCGTTGAACAGCTGCGCCCGCTCGATATTGGTTATGTCCACGTCCGCGGATTCGCGGGTCATTATAACGGTCGCGCCCGCCTGCTCCAGCATATCGCTTAGCAGCAGGCCGACCGCGAGGTTAACCTCATGCTCCGGTACGCCGGAGAACCTGCCGTAGGTGCCGGAGGACACGCCCTTCTTGGTTTCGGACGAGCCGGGCGCTACGGGCTCCTGCGTGGTGTTGGAATGGGCCTGATGTCCGGGATCCAGGCCGATAACTATGCCGTTAAGCAGCGCGGGCGCTGCTGTGGGCGCGGGCGCTGCCGTGGGCGC